>NZ_JBOHCV010000774.1:0-16889 GCF_050698815.1 Streptomyces sp. | reverse complement strand
CGCCCGGTCTGCCCGGCGCGGACCCCGCCGCCTGGTGGTGAGCGGCCGCGCCGCTGCTCCGCGGGCGGGGCGAGCCGAAGGCACGCCCCTTACAGCGACTTGCGCTCGCCGGGTCCGTGACCACCGTGCCCGTGCCCGCCGTGCCGGTGGTCGTGGTCCTCGGTCCGCTCACGGCGCTCGAGTTCCCGGCGCTCGCGCCGCTCCTCGCGCAGCAGTTGCTTCTCCTCGCGCGGGAGCTTCCGCTTGACCTCCACCCCACCCATCACGCAGAGGCCGGTGATCACCACACGCGGGGCGCCGGGCTCGCCCAGGCCGACCGCGGACGAGTCGAATCCGCCCATGATGCCGATGCCCCGCTCGTCGACCTCCACGCCCGGCGGTACGACGATGCTGACCCCGCCCATCAGGGTGAAGCAGCGGATGACGACCTCACGGTCCTCGAAGCGCGCGTCCCGCAGGTCGAGTTCGCCGCCGCCCATGACGGCGATGCCGGTGAAGGCACGCGGCACCGTCCACTGGCCCTTGCGGACGAAGGCACTCATCAGGGCGACGCCCCAGCGGGAGGTGCCGGTGCCGCCGATCCGTTCCGCCCAGCGCTGCTTGCGGGGAGCGGCGGCGGAGCTCCCCGGGCGTTCCAGGCCGGTGCCGGCGGGCACACTGTCGGCTCCGGACTGCGGCAGATCGCGCACGATCGGGACCAGCTCGCCGCGCGTACGGGCCTGATAAGTGCTGTCCAGGCGCTCCTGGAACTCGTCCATGCCGAGTCGCCCCTCGGCCAGCGCGTCGCGCAGCACCTCGGCGACCCGCTCGCGCTCCGCGTCCGAGGCCCGCATCTCAGGCAGCTCATCCGTCATGCGAACACCCTAGGTCTTGTCCGGCACGGCACATCCGTCACTGCGCCGACCTGAGCAGCTCCTCGGCCAGCGCGACCACGCCGACGCCCACCCCCAGCACGACCGTGGCCACCGCGGTGCGGCCACGGCGGCTGAGCACTATGGCGGTGCCGGAGAGGATGAGGGCGAAGCCGTAGAAGCCCACGGTGAGCACGGAGGGCGCACTGCCCAGCCGCAGCACGAGGGCGACGGCCACGGCCACCATGACGACGCCGGAGAGAACGATCCGGACCCGGCGGGCCTGTCGTGGTGTCATCCCCGTGCGCGGCGGCTCCTCGTCGGTCGCGGCGAACTGCTCGTCGTCCGCGGCGCGTTCGTCATGTTCGTCGTGCTCGCCGCTTTTGGGGGTGTCGTCGTCGGTCGGCGGGCTGGTTCTGGCTTCCGGCATGTCCTGAGGTTATCCGCCCCGGCAGCGCCTGTCGTCGCACTCGTCGGCATGCGGTCCGCCCTTCCGCGCGGCCGCCCGCGTGCGACGGCCGTCAGGCGTTCTTGTCGCGGGCCCAGGCGCGCAGCTCCGAACGGCTGTCGAACTTACCGAGGTTGGTGTCGATGGGGTCGTCCGTGTACTGGTGGAAACGCCACGGGTGCTTGATGCCGGGCTGCCCCGGCTTGCCGTTGTAGTGGGCGATCCACAGGCCGTCGCCGGCGAAGGACGTGGTGTCGTGGTTGAGCCAGAAGTTGGTGTTGCAGTAGAGCAGCACCCTGGTGTGCGGGCATTCCTTCTGCACGTACTTGATCCAGGAGTCCTTCTCCGCGTTGCTGACGTCCGAGTCCTCCCAGTCCAGTACGAGCATGTCGCCGCGGACCAGATTGATCTTGGACAGGAAGTAGTCGGCCTGTGCCTTCATGCTGCCGGCGCGGCCGAAGTGATAGAAGCCGGTGACCAGTTCGGCCTCGCGCGCGGTGGCGCGCTGCTTGACCCACTTGGGGTTGGTGTAGGAGCGGCCCTCCGTGATCTTGATGAAGACGAAGTCGAGGCCCTTCGTGCTGTAGTCGGATGGCTGGTACGACGAGACGTCGACGCCCTTGATCACAGTGCACTCCTTCTGCCGGGTATCCGTCGCGTACCCCCAACACCGGTGCCGTACCCCGGACTCGCCACCGTGCGCAGCGATGCCAAAGCAGATGAAACCGGCCGGTACCGGCGCGTCGTCCCGGCCGAAGAGCCATCCTGGGGCGGAGGATCAGTGCGACATCCCGGCCCGGCCGACAGGAGAGAAGGACCATGGCGACGACACGTACGGCACACACCGTCTGGAGCGGCAATCTGAAGGAGGGTGCCGGTCAGACCTCGTTCGACTCGTCCGGCATCGGGAGCCACCCCGTCTCCTGGGCCGCGCGTGCCGAGGAGCCGCACGGCAGGACCAGCCCGGAAGAGCTGATCGCCGCCGCGCACTCCGCCTGCTTCTCCATGGCGCTCTCCAACGGGCTGGACTCCGCGGGCAGCCCGCCCTCCCGGCTGACCACCCAGGCCGAGGTGACCTTCCAGCCGGGCACCGGCATCACCGGCGTACACCTCACCGTGGAGGGCGAGGTGCCGGGGATCGACGAGGCCGCCTTCACCGCCGCGGCCGAGGACGCCAAGGCCAACTGCCCGGTCTCCCAGGCCCTTTCGGGCACCAGCATCACCCTGACCACGAAGCTGAGCTGACGGGGCCGGGGCTGAGGGGAGGCGACCATGCCGGAACTGCCCGAGGTCGAGGCCTTGCGCGGCTTTCTCGACGAGCGCGTCACCGGGCGCTCGGTGGAGCGCGTACTGCCGGTGGCGGTGAGCGTGCTCAAGACGTACGAGGTGCCGCCCGGCTCCTTCCGTGGGCGGACCTGCACGGGGGTGCACCGGCACGGCAAGTTCCTCGACCTGGAGGTGGGTGGCCTGCATCTGGTCATCCACCTCGCCCGGGCGGGCTGGCTGCGCTGGCGGGAGACGATGCCGGCCCAGCCGCCTCGCCCGGGGAAGGGCCCGCTGGCGCTGCGGGTCTCGCTCGTGGGTCCCGAGCGGGGCGGCGAGGGCGGCGGCTTCGACGTCACCGAGGCGGGGACGCGCAAGAGCCTCGCCGTCTACTGCGTGCCCGAGGCGGCAGCGGTGCCGGGCATCGCGCGGCTGGGGCCCGACCCGCTCGCCGACGCCTTCACGCCCGAGATCTTCGCCGGACTCGTCCGCGGTCAACGCCACCGCATCAAGGGCCTGCTGCGCGACCAGGGCGTGATCGCCGGCATCGGCAACGCCTACTCGGACGAGATCCTGCACGCGGCACACATGTCGCCCTTCAAGATCGCCGCCGAGCTGACCGAGGAGGAGATCGCCGCGCTGTACGAGTCGCTGCGCGGCACCCTCACGGAGGCCGTCGAACGGTCTCGGGGGCTGGCGGCCGGAAAGCTGAAGTCGGAGAAGAAGACCGGGCTGCGCGTGCACGGCCGCACCGGCGAGTCCTGTCCGGTCTGCGGTGACACGGTGCGCGAGGTGTCCTTCAGCGACTCTTCGCTGCAGTACTGCCCCACCTGCCAGACGGGCGGCAAGCCGCTCGCGGACCGCCGGATGTCGCGGCTGCTCAAATAGCCCGTCGCCCAGCCCCGCCCCGGCAGGCACGCCGTCGGCGCTTCCGGAGCGCGGCGTTCCGCACCGGGTGAGGCGGCCGTCCGTACCGACATGGGTACGTATACCGTGTGCCTCCGTACTTCTCGGACGGACGGCAGCGGAGGTGTCCCGGCATGGGCATGGAGGGCGACCCGGTGGAGAAGTTCGCTACGGAGCTCGCGCGGATGGCCCGCGACCTGCTGGCGCAGCAGTCGGTGCAGCAGACGCTCGACCGCATCGTGGAGCACGCCGTGCGGATGGTGGACGGCTGTGAGGCGGCCGGTGTGCTGACCGTGGAGGCCGGGCAGGTACAGACGCTGGCCACATCCAGCGACGTCGTCCGCGCCTCGGACCGGATGCAGGGCGAGCTGGGCGAAGGCCCCTGCTTCGACGCGACCCGGAACGCGACGGAGGTCTACCGGGTCGCGGACATGACCGAGACCGAACCCCGGTGGCCCCGGTACGCCCCCCAGGCACGGAAACTCGGCGTCGGCAGCATGATGGGCTTCATGCTCTTCACCGAGGACGACAACCTCGGCGCCCTCGACCTCTACTCCTCGCAGCCCAACGCGTTCACCCAGCGCTCCGAGCACGTCGGCTGGCTGCTGGCCTCGCACGCGGCGGTCGCCTTCTCCAGCGCCCGTACCCACGCCCAACTTCACACGGCCATGCAGTCCCGGCACGAGATCGGGGAGGCGATCGGCATCGTGATGGAGCGCTACGGACTCGACGAGGACCAGGCCTTCGCCGTGTTGAAGAAGAGCTCGCAGGACCAGAACGTCAAGCTCCGCGACATCGTCCGTACGGTCACGGAGACCGGCGAGATCCCCGGAGCGCGGAAGCACTGAGCGCCCGGGGTGTCCCGCTCACGTCCCGCTCTCCCTCAGTCCGAGGACTTCGACCGGCGGCGGCTGCGCTTCGTCGAGGTGTGCCGGTAGCCGAAGGGTCCGGGCAGGTCCATGGAGGTCGTACGCCGGCCGTTGGAGCTGACGGTGTGTTTCGGGGTGCCGTCCTTGCCGCCAGTGGTCACGGACACGGACTTGCGGTTGATGTTCAGCGTCACTCCGGGCAGGATCCGGAAGCTCTTACGGAACGTCAGCGGCATCGCGGTGGACTCCTCAAGTAGGTGCGGCTGAAAGCCTCTTGTCCAGCGCTTACCCAGTGCGCCGGACAAGAGGCATATCTCTTACGCCCCGCTCACCACTCCGTCACCCCGGCCCCTCATCCGTGCCGGCATCGGCGTCCGCACCGGTGTCCGTGGCCGCGTCCGTGCCGGAACCCGTGTCCGTGCCCGTCTCCAAGCGGAACGCCAGCTGATCGCCGTCCGCGTCCACCAGGAGCCGGCTGTGCGGCCTCAGTTCGCCGCTGAGCAGCATCCGCGAGAGCCGGTTGTCCACCTCGCGCTGGATGGTCCGGCGCAACGGCCTGGCACCGTACTCCGGTTGGTAGCCCCGTCGGGCCAGCCAGTCGACGGCCGCGGGCGCGAACTCGATGGCCAGGTCCTGCGCGCGCACCCGCCGCCGCGTCTCGTCCAGCAGCATGTCGGTGATCCGCCGCAGCTGCTGGTCGGAGAGCTGGCGGAAGATGACGATCTCGTCGATGCGGTTGAGGAACTCGGGCCGGAACTGCTCCCGCAGCGGACGCAGCACCCGCTCCCTGCGGGCCTCCTCCTCGTCCTCCGCGCCACCGCCGCCGAAGCCCAGCACCGCGCCGCGCCCGGTGATGGCCTCCGAACCGAGGTTGCTGGTCATCACGATGACGGTGTTGGTGAAGTCGACCGTGCGGCCCTGCGAGTCGGTCAGCCGCCCGTCGTCCAGCACCTGGAGCAGCATGTTGAAGACGTCCGGGTGCGCCTTCTCGATCTCGTCCAGGAGCAGCAGCGAGTACGGGTCCCGCCGTACGGTCTCCGTCAGCTGGCCAGCGTCCTCGTGCCCGACGTATCCGGGCGGGGCGCCCACCAGCCGGCTCACGGTGTGCCGCTCCTGGTACTCGCTCATGTCGAGCCGCACCATCCGGTCGTCGGTGCCGAACAGCGACTCGGCCAGGGCGCGGGCGAGTTCGGTCTTGCCGACCCCGGTGGGGCCGAGGAAGAGGAAGCTGCCGATGGGCCGGGCCGGGCTGGCCAGGCCGGCCCGGGAGCGCAGCACCGCGTCGGAGACGGCGGAGACGGCCTCGTCCTGTCCGATGACCCGCCCGCGGAGCCGCTCCTCGAGGCCGAGCAGCCGCTCCTTCTCCTCCTCGGTGAGGTTGCTGACGGGAATGCCGGTCTGCCGCGAGACGATGCCGGCGATGTCCTCCACGGTGACCTCGGCGATGCGGCCGTTGGGCTGCTGCTTGCGCTCGTTCTCGGCGATCTGCTGTTCCAGGTCGCTGAGCCGGTCGCGCAGCTGAGTGGCGCGCTCGTAGTCCTCGGCGGCGACCGCCTGGTCCTTGTCGCGGCCGGCCTGTTCGGCCTCGCGCTCCAGCGCCCGTACGTCGGTGCCGCGGGTCGCGGTGCGCAGCCGTACCCGGGCGCCGGCCTGGTCCAGCAGGTCGATCGCCTTGTCGGGGAGATAGCGGCCGGTCAGATAGCGGTCGGACAGTTCCACGGCGGCGATCAGCGCCTCATCGGTGTAGCGCACCTGGTGATGTGCTTCGTAGCGGTCGCGCAGTCCGCGCAGGATCTCCACGGCGTCGGGCTCGCTGGGCTCGGGGACCAGGACGGGCTGGAAGCGGCGGGCCAGGGCGGCGTCCTTCTCGATGTGGCGGCGGTGCTCCTCCAGCGTGGTGGCGCCGATGACGTGCAGCTCGCCGCGGGAGAGCGGCGGCTTGAGCATCTGGCCGGCGTCCATCGAGCCGCCCTCGGAGCCGCCGCCGCCCGCGCCCACGACGGTGTGCACCTCGTCGATGAAGACGATCAGTTCCTCGGAGTGTGCGCGGATCTCGTCGATGATCGCGCTCAGCCGCTCCTCGAAGTCGCCCCGGTAGCGGGTGCCGGCGACCACGCCCGAGACGTCGAGCTGGACGACGCGCCGCCCCAGGAGATTGTCCGGCACATCGCCGTCGACGATGCGCTGGGCCAGCCCCTCCACGATGGCGGTCTTGCCGACGCCCGCCTCACCGATGAGGACGGGGTTGTTCTTGCCGCGCCGGGCGAGGATCTCGATGGTCTGCTCGATCTCCTCCGTCCTGCCGATCACCGGGTCGATACGGCCGTCGCGGGCCATCTCGGTCAGGTCACCGCCGTACTTGTCGAGGGTGGGCGTCTCGCTGCGCGGCGGCTGCCCCTGCGGGCCGAGGCCCGGCTGCGCCTCGGGGCCGCCCTGGCCGCCCGGGAAGCCCGGCGGGTGCGTGCCCGAGGCGGCGGACCGCGGGTCGAAGTGTGCGGTGTTGAGTATCTGCCCGGCGGTGGAGTCCCGGTTGGCGGCGAGCGCGATCAGCACGTGCTCGGAGCCGATGTAGGAGGCGCCGCGGGAGCGTGCGATGTCGTGCGCGTCCAGCAGGGCGCGCTTGACGGCGGGGCTGACGGAGATGGACTTGCGGGGCGTCCCGTCACCGACGTCCCGGTCGATCTCCTGGGCCAGCCCGTCGGCGTCCGCGCCGGCCCGGGTGATCATGGTGCGGGTCGGCTCGGTGGTCAGCGCCGCCCGCAGCAGGTGCTCGGTGTCCAGATCGCTGCTGCCGTGCTTGGCCGCGTACGAAGCCGCTTCGGAGACGAGTTGCCGGGCGGGCTCGCTCATCAGCCGGAGAAAGTCGTAGTAGCGGGGATCGCGACGGCCGCTGCCACCCGCGGAGGGGGTGCCGCCGCCCAGAAAGCGCGCGATGAAGTCTCCGAACGGGTCCCGGCCGAAGTCCTCGGGACCCATGTACCCGCCGGTCATAGGTTTCCGTCCCGCTGACCCGACCCTGCCGGGCCACGCTGTGTGGGCTGCATTCAGCTAACTCGCGATGCGGGTTTCCCGGTGCGGCGCCGCAACACGTCCCCGCTGTCGCTGAACATCCCCGCGGGCACGGCACTCACTCCCGGCAACGGATGACGCACACGGAGTGGCGTGCGACACCGTACCCTTGTGCTCACGTGTACCGCGGTTTCCGGCTGCGGTGGAAAATCGCTCGCTTCGGGCGCCCGGGTCGTGCTGAATGGTGATCCGACGTCGCACCCACGCCGATGCGTTACCTGTCAGGGGGTTCACCATGGCCGAGAACACCGGTGACGAAGTCACCGATATGAAGCAGAAGTTCCGTGAGGCTCTCGAGCGCAAGAACCAGCGCGCCAAGCAGGGCGAAGCGCACGAGGACTTCACCTCCGACGTCCACGAGACGCGGCCGACCGGACGCAAGCGTCAGTTCCGCCGCAAGACCGGCTGACACGGCGTAGTGAGTCGGGTGGGCCCCGGTTTCGCGACCGGGGCCCACCGGGTTCCCGAGCGGAATGGGGCCCTACGCTTCCCGTCCCCGCAGATACGCCGCCACAGCGCGCTTGCCGCCGAATTCGGCCCAGCCCAGCGGTGTCGAGTCGTGCTCGGTGTCCTTGAGCGCGGGGTCGGCGCCCAGCTCGATCAAGGTCCGCGCCATATCCACGTCGTCGTTCCACGCCGCCTCGTGCAACGGAGTGGCGCGCTCGCGGTGGTTCACGTCGAAGCCGAACCCGGCCAGCATCCGTACCGCTGCCGTATTGCGGTGCTCAGCAGCGCGGTTGATCAGTTCGGGTGTTCCGGCCAGCACCCTGGTGAGCACTTCCGGTCCCACCGCGGCCACCGCGCCGGCGTCGGCGCGCATGCAGGCGGCGATGAACGTATCCGTCTCGGGCAGAGCCGTCGAAGCGCTGGCCGCGGCGAGGAGTTCGGCCACCTCGGTGTGCCCGTTCAGCAGCGCCAGCTCGTACGGGGTACGCCCGCCGTGGGCGGGATGACCGCCGATGCCGTCCGGCTCGGCGCCGTACGCCAGGAGCAGCCGGGCGCTGCGCGGCCCGCCCCGCAGCGCCGCGGTGGCCAGCTCGTCGCGCAGCATCTGCTGCGGGGACTGCAGCGTCGGCCCCAGCCGGGCCTGCCACGGGCCGCCGTCGCCGCGGCCCAGGCCGGACTCCAGCAGCAGCTCCAGGTGTGCGGTGTCGTCGGAGAAGGAGCCGCCCAGGCCGCGGTTGTACAGGGTCTGGCTGTCGTTGGGGTCCGCGCCCGCGTGCAGCAGCAGCCGGGCCAGCTCCAGGCCGTCGGCATGCATGGGCTGGTCGCCCTCGCCGCCGCCGAAGGCGCCGGTCAGTGCGGTGAACGGTGAGGTCAGCCCGTCCCACAGGAACCCTGCGTTCGGATCGGCGCCGTGCTCGAGCAGCAGCCGGGCCGACTCCGCCAAGCGGCCCGGGGCCTCGAGGCGCGCGTACGTCAGGTACAGCAGCGGCTCCCACGCGAAGGGGCCGCCCTGCGCGCGGGCCAGTCCGGGCTGCTGGGTTAGGGCATCCGCGAGCGCGTCGTGAGAGCCGGTGGCCGCCATGGTGAAGACGTTCGCCACGGCGAGCTGCGGTTGCCCTTCCAGCAGCAGGTCGGCCTCCCGGGTCCGGCCGGGGTGGTCGGCGCCGTAGGTGAGGCAGGCGAGCCGCAGAAACTCATCCGGCAGTTCGCCGCCGGCCTCGACCTGGTGGGGCGAGCGGGAGTACCGCTCGACGGTGCCGATGTGCTGCGTGAGCCGGGGCCAGCCGGCGAAGCCGTACATGCGTGCGGTGACAAGCTGCGCGTCGGACAGCTTGAGCACTTCCGGCGGCCGGGGGTGGAACTCGGCGACGAGCGCGAGTGCGTTGGGCACCCCCGCCCGCACCCACTGCAGCAGCGTCTTGGCCTGCTTGCGCAGTCGTTCCAGGTTCGGGTTGTCGGGCAGTCGGTGGACCGGCACAGGGGCCTCCATTCCGTTGCGCCTGGTGTCCGCGTGATCAGGCCGGAAAAGAGGTCGGGCCACATCGTTCGACGAGCGTCAGGTGGGCTTCGCCCTTCCCGCGGACCGGTCGCGCCCTGCGCGCGTGCCGGTCAGCATACGCCGCCCCGGGGCCGGCCCTCAGTCGGCGCGGACCGCGCCCCGGGCATGGGCCCGGCCGAGCTCCTCGACGAGCCGGTGGGCGTCGATCAGCAGGGCGGCGAGCGACGGCCACACCTGACTCTTCATCGCCTCCTCCTGGAGCTCCTCGCACCGCCGGCCGCAGAACCGGACGGAGCGCTGCAGGCTTTCCTGCCCCTCCTGCTCCGTGCTGCCGACGTACTGCACGCTGTCGGCCACCAGATCGAGAACCTCCGCGTACGGACCGAGGAATTCGGCATCCGTCGTGCGTTCGGCCTCGTCGTCGAGGAGGTTGCGGAGGCCGAAGGCGATGCTGCGCACCTGCTCCCCCGAGCGGGCCAGGGATTCGACCATGGTGCGGTAGCCGGAGAAGGTCACGGGCAGCTGCCTGCGGAAGAGCCGGACGGGGTTGTAGCTGATGCTCTCCGCGCCGTGCTCGACGGCGGTACGTGCCTTGCCGGCGGTCGTGTCGAGCCGGCGGGCCCGGCGCAGCCAGTCCTCGGCGGAGTCCTGCTCGGGTATCGGCTCACGCAGTCCGGCGGCCATGTCCCGCAGCAGTACGAAAACCGCGGTGGAAAGCTCCTGCACGCCGCGGTCCGCCGTGGAATACCGCATGGGCGGCAGCAGCAGCAGGTTCACCAGCAGCCCGACGCCCGCGCCGAGCAGCACCATGGACACGATCGACCACAGCATGCCCGTAGCCGGAGCACCCAGCAGCGCGTTGTAGGCGAAGATCCCGACGATGGGCACCTGCAGGCCCATGGTGCCCAGCCGCCGCCAGCGACCGACCAGCAGCCCGGTGACGAGCATGACGGCGAAGGCGCCCACGTTCTCACCGATCAGCGGACTCGCCGCACCGGCGGCCAGCACGCCCGCGATGACGGCGGCCACGTACTGCACGGAGTGCAGCAGCGAGCGGTAGACGGTGGACTGGACGACCAGCAGGGCGACGAGGGGCGCGTACACGGGCTGGGGTGAGGTGACGAAGTACTGGGCCACCGTCCAGGACGCGACGCCGGCCAGCGCGCTCTTCATCAGCAGGAGGGCGACGTCGCGCTCGTACCCAGCGTAGTCGCGGGCGCGCAGCAGGCGTTGGCGCATCCGTCCGGCGATGCGGGGCACCGCGACGACGCGCTCGGGGACGGAGGCGGAGACGTGGTTCATGAACATGGGGCGGCGGTCCTGATGTTCTGAGTCGTGAGCGGGGCGTGACGAGATCCGGCGGGCCAGTACCCGGCGGTTCGGCGTTCATGCCGGGCGTGTCCGGGCTCACGACCCTGGGCCGGTTAAGCGCACCCCGTCCCGGTGACCGGGCCGTGAACGGTGCTCCCCCGGCGAGTGGCGAAGGGGTCAACCCCCGGCCGGCCGCGCTGGATTCGGCCGCGCGACGCTCACACGACCACGGGGAGAGCGACGCCGGGGGCCAGCCGGTTTCAGGCCGGTGCCGCCGCTGACGGGAGCGTGAGGTCCACGGCCGGCGGGTTGAGGCGGCTGAACCCTTCCTGGCGCTGATAGGGGAAGTAGGGGTAGGGAGCGCTCCGTGCGCTCGCGGCATCGAGTCTCGCCACGTGTTCGGGAGCGAGGGTCCAGCCGACTGCCCCGATGTTCTCCCGTAGTTGGGACTCGTTACGGGCGCCGATGATGACGGAGGACACCGTCGGACGCCGCAACAGCCAGTTGATGGCGATCTGCGGGACGCTCCTGCCTGTCTCCTTCGCGATCCCGTCGAGCTCGTCCACCACCCGGAAGAGGACTTCGTCCGCCACGGGCGGGCCGTACTCGGCGGTCTTGTGCAGGCGGCTTCGGCCGGGCAGCGGCTGATCCCGGCGTACTTTTCCGGTGAGCCGTCCCCAGCCGAGGGGGCTCCAGACGACCGCGCCGACGCCCTGGTCGAGCCCGAGCGGCATCAGTTCCCACTCGTAGTCGCGTCCGACGAGCGAGTAGTACACCTGGTGGGCCACATAGCGCGGGTGGCCGTGTCTCTCGGCCGCCGCGAGGGACTTCATCAGCTGCCAGCCCGAGAAGTTGGAGACGCCCGCGTAGCGGATCTTCCCGTCCCGCACGAGCTGGTCGAGCGTGGACAGCACCTCCTCGACCGGTGTGGCCGCGTCGAAGGCGTGCAGCTGATAGAGGTCGAGGTGGTCGGTACCGAGGCGCCGCAGGGCGCTGTCGACCGTCTCGATCAGGCGGGACCGGGAGGAGCCCGCGTCCCCGGGGCCGTCCCCCATCGGCAGGCTGCTCTTGGTGGACAGGATCACCTGCTCCCGGCGGCCCTTGATGGCCGCACCGAGCACCTCTTCGGACGCGCCGCCGGAGTACACGTCCGCCGAGTCGAACATCGTGATGCCCGCCTCCAGGGAGATGTCCACGAGCCGGCGCGCGGCCCGGGCGTCGGTGTCCCCCCAGGCACCGAAGAGCGGTCCCTTACCGCCGAAGGTGCCGGTGCCGAGGCTCAGAACGGGAACCTTGAGTCCGGACGCGCCCAACTGCCGGTATTCCATGGTCAGCTCTCCCTTAATGAATCTTGAGTCCCGTTTAGACTCTCCAGGTACCGTAACAGGGGTGAGCACCAAATGAAACTGGAGACCCATTATGCTGGCTGACGACGACGCCGCTCCGGGCACCCTGCGCCCCGGGGGACGTACGGCCCGCGTGCGCGCCGCCGTACTGCGGGCAGCCGCCGACGTACTGGCCGAGGAGGGCTTCGCCCACCTGGACCTCACGGTCGTCGCCCGCCACGCGGATGTCGGCAAGACCACCGTCTACCGTCGCTGGGGAAGCGCCACCGGACTGGTGGCGGACCTGCTGGTGGACATGGCCGAACGGTCGTCGCCACGCACGGAGACAGGCTCACTGCTCGCGGATCTGGAGGCCAACGCCTCCCTCGTACAACGCACGTTGGCGGACCCGCGACAGGGAAGTCTGTTCAAGGCCGTGATCGCGGCGGCCACTTGCGACGCGACGACGGCCGAAGCACTGCGCCGCTTCTACGAGATCCGCGTCGACGAATGGGCGCCCTGCGTGGAGTTCGCCATCGAGCGCGGCGAGGTGCCCGAGGACACCGACCCACCAGAGGTGATCCGGGCCGTGTCCGCCCCCCTCTACTACCGGCTGCTGACCACCGGCACGCCCCTGGACGCGACCGGCGCCCGCCGCGCCGCCGCAGCCGCCTTCACCGCGGCCCGCGCGGGGGTCTACCGCCGAGACACGTAGGACGCGGAACGCGGGACGAGCATGCCGTCCTCGCCGGTCTCGACCCGTACGCCGAAACCGCTGCTGACCCGGTCGAGCACGGCACGCAGCCACTCCACGTCCTCGGCGGAGGCGTGCGTCAGCCGCATGCACCGGGCCTGGAAGGGAGCCATGCGCAGGGCGGCCAGCCGGCCGGTGTCCGACTCGACCGACACCAGGTACAGCAGCCGCAGATCGTCCCGGTACTCGGCATGACCCGAGATGCCCTCGTAGTCGTCGATGAAGTCACCGCAGCCGTACAGCACGAGTTTGCCCCGGTACACCTCGATGGGGCGTGGATGGTGCGAGGAGTGCCCGTGCACCACGTCCACCCCGCCGTCGATGAGCGCGTGCGCGAAACGGATCTGCTCCTCGGGAACGTCGTATCCCCAGTTGGAACCCCAGTGCACCGAAGCCACCACGACATCGCCCGGTCGCATCATCTCCCGCATACGGCCCGAGACTTCGGCCGCCACGTCGTCCGACAGCACCTCCAGATGGTTCACCCCCGACCGATCCTCGGTCGCAGCCCACGTACCCGGGATGCCGCTGGAGGGTGTTCCCATCGAAAAGGTCAGGACCCGTCCCCCGCCGCGGACCGGAACGATGGCGGGCCGCCGCGCCTGCGCCGCGTCGCGGCCCGCGCCCGCCACCCGCAGCCCAGCCCCGGCCAGTGCATCGAGGGTCTCCTCGAGGCCGAGGCGCCCGAAGTCCAGGACGTGGTTGTTCGCCAGGACACAGACATCGGGCCGTACGGCGGCGAGGCACGGCAGATTGGCCGGGCTCATCCGGTAGTGGACACCCTTGTCAGGAGCGAACTCCTCGCTCCGCGTGACACCGGTCTCCAGATTGACCACCCGGACATCGGGGGCGAACGCCTCCAGCACCCCCAGCGCGTCCCCCCAGGGCCAGGAGAAGTCGACCGGGACCGGGATCGGGCCGTTCACCGCCTCCGCGAGCCTGACGTAGGTTCCGGCATCCTGGATGAACCCCTCAAGCAGCGCCGGGTCACCCGGATTCGGGAGTACCTGATCGACGCCGCGGCCGAGCATGACATCGCCACACAGCGACAATGTGACCAATTCACCACTCATCACCGCAATATACGCGGCCGACGCCTCCCCCGGTCCGCCTGACCACCACATCGGCCGCTCCACCCCGTCGGGAGCACCCGGCACCAACGAGATTCGCGCTGCCTGCCCACGCGGCATGTATTACCTTGTACTACATGGAGACCACGGCCCGGGAATTCAACCAGAACTCATCTCGCATCCTCGCCGCCGCCGAAGCCGGCGAGATCATCACGGTCACCAAGAACGGCCGCCCCGTCGCCATAGTTCGCCCGTACGAGGAGAGCGACGTCCCGCCCTACCCCGTCGGCCCCATGGGAGACATCGACATCCCCGCCCTGGACCTCCCCGATCTGTCCAACGACGAGATCGAAGAGACTCTGAGGGGCATGGGTTCGTGACCGACATCGTGATCGCCGACACCAACGCTCTGTACCGCGTCCTCGATCCTCGCCTGCCCGGACACGACGAACACAAGAAGGCGCTCGGGACCATCCGGCACCTCGTGATCTCTCCCTTGGTGCTGGGTGAACTGGACTACCTCATCTCCACCAGATCCGGTGCGGACAAGGCCATCACCGCCCTCCGGTTCGTGGAGCGCTACACCGCCACCCGCCGCTTCGAAATCCCGCATCTCGCACCGCATGTCGGTACGGCGCTCGCCATGATGGAGGGGTACTCCGACGCCGACCAAGGCCGGGGCGTTGGTCTGGCCGACGCGATGAACGTTGCACTGGCCGCCGCATACGGCACGGAGTCTCTGCTCACCACGGACAAGCACTTCCGCATCATGCGCCCTCTCACCGGGCACGCGGCATTCCGGTTGCTGCCCGAGGACCTTTGACATCGTTCGCCTCCGTGAGGAGAGCGGTTCCCGTCTATCGTGAACAGCCATGCGGCCCAGGAAGCTGGCATGCAAGCCCACCTCTTCGAAGACAACGCCATGGCGATAACCGGCATGACGACCCACCTGGCCGCCTGATCATCCCTCGGCCGACGCCGCCGTGATCTGGCTCAGCACGCACAGCCAGCGGCCGTCCCGCTTCACGAACACATCGGTCGTCCACTCGTCCGCGTCAAAACGCTGATCCCGGTAGTGGGCCGTGTTGGTCACCCGCCCCGTGAAGACCGCGGTATCGCCGTAGACCTTCACCCTGGCCCGGTTGATGAGATCCATAGCCGAGTGGGTCAGGTCCCCGGACTCGACGAACGAGAGAAACCGTTCCTTGGAGGTGACGCCCGACTCGGAGACCATCACCCACTCGTCGGCCATGAAGGCGGCGATCCGTGCTGCGTCGTTGGAGACGATCGCGGCCGCCCAGTCCGCCACGATGGCGGCGACCTGCGATGCAGCGGCGTCGGGTTCTTGGTCTTCCGGGGAGGTACCGGCGATGTCGGCCACCGCTCGACCCTAGTCCGGAGACCGGTTCCACGCTTGTGGCGTGACGGGCATGTCGCAGGTCGAGTCGTCGGTCTCACCAGTTTGGCTGCTCGTGCGCGGACGATCCGTACGGCCTTGTACGGGTGTTGCGCGGATGTGTACGGGTCGCAGGTCGTGTCCTGGCCGGGACGGGCCGCGTTGGTTTTCACACACCGGTTTGAGGACGTGAGGCGTATGGGCAACGCGAGCAACAAGCAGGCACGCAGGACGCATGAGGACCGGCCGGCGATCTGGGTCGGGTACGGGAAGCTGGTCAAGCTGTTCCGGGACAACGCCGGTCTGACACAGGAAGAGCTGGCCGCTCGGGTCGGGTACTCCCTCGAGCACGTCGGCTCGGTCGAGCAGGGCCGCCGCCCGGCGAAGGCACAGTTCACGGCAGCGGCGGAACGGGTGCTGAAGGCAGGCGGAGCGCTCGAAGTGCTCCAGGAGGAGGTGGACCTGGCCAAACTGCCCGCTTTCTTCCGGGACTTCGTCCTCATCGAGATGGAGGCCGTCAGCCGCTGTTCGTACGACCCGCAGCTTGTCCCCGGATTGCTTCAAACCGAGGACTACGCCCGGTCGGTATTCGAGGGGCGCTGCCCCCAACTCACCGATGAAGCCGTCGAGGACAACGTCGACGCCCGGTTGACCAGGCAGAAGCTGCTGACGAAGACACCGGCTGCCGAGTTCGCCTTCATCGTCGGCGAGACGGCGCTGCGCAACCCGGTGGGCGGCCCCCAGATCATGGGGGCGCAACTCCAGCACCTGCTCGAGCAGAGCAGGCTGCGGAACGTGGAGATCCAGGTCATGCGTGCCGACTACGGGTACCACCCCGGTCTCGACGGTCCGATCGTGCTCGTCGAGACCGAAGAACACCACCAGTTCGGCTACTTCGAGTCTCAGGGCATCGGTCACGTTGTCAGCGACCCGTCGCAGGTGAGTCTGTTCGGCCTTCGATATGGCAAGCTGCGCTCAATGGCCCTGAACATCGGGGAATCAGCGGCCTTCATCGAGGAGCTTGCGGGAGAGCTATGAACACCGAGCGGAACGTGGCGGTTTCCGGCGAGCTGGCCTGGTTCAAGAGCAGCTACAGCGGTTCGGACGGCGGCGACTGCGTAGAGGTCGCCGTGGGCGCCGGAAGGGTCCACGTCCGCGACTCCAAGACCGACCGGAGCCCGACCCTCTCCGTGCCGACCGGCCCATGGGCCGCCTTCGTGACGTACGCCGCCGAACGGACCCGCTGATCCACCGCAGCCGAACGGCTTGCCCTCACACGGGTCTCACCGCCGCAAGTCCGAACCGTGATCGGGTAGACGGCATCCCACCGGATCACGACGGGGATCCGGTACGGCCGGGAGCGACGCTGTGCAGCAGCTGTGCGGGCACCGGGAAACCGGTTTGCGACCGGCACCCGAAACGTCCATAGTCCGGGGGTGACCCACAGACCGGGGGCGGCATCAGCCGATGAACCTCCCAGGCGGCCTCCCCCGCGCCCGCGCCCCGGGCCGCGTATGCCCGCGTGGGCCGGACGCAACTACACGCTGCTGACGAGCGCGGCCGTGCTCACGGGCCTGGGAAGTTCGGGAGCCCTGATCGCGTCGGCGTTCGCCGTGCTGGAGGCGGGCGGTGACGGCACCGACGTCGGTCTGGTCGCCGCTTCCCGTACGGTCCCGCTGGTC
>NZ_JBOHCV010000773.1:0-8376 GCF_050698815.1 Streptomyces sp. | reverse complement strand
CCCAGCGGCACCGGCGCCTCGGCCAGCGGCGAGGACAGCCGGAGGAATCCGCTGCGCCAGCACCTGCGGGTTCCGCTCCCCTCTCCGACGGCCGCGCCCTGGGGCTCCTCCGCACGCCGCGCGGAGCGCAGCGTCACCCAGATCTCGGCCGGGGCGGCGGGCGGACCCTCCGCCAGCACGTGCTGCAGCGCGCCCTCCAGCTCCTCAACCCCCTCGCCGATGAGTTCGCCCAGCGGGCGCCCGAGCATCGCCGCACGGGAGACGTGGAACGCGCCCGCCGCGGAGCCGTTCACGACGGCCGGGCGCAGATCGGCGTCGACCAGGATCACTCCCCAGGTGGCCTCCTGGAAGAGGCATTCGCTCAGCGCGATGGAGCGCTCGAGGTCTATCTGCGCGCGCATCTCGCTGAACGCGCAGTAGACGCCCTTCGGCCGGCCGTCCGCGCCGGTCACACCGGAGGACTGCGTGCGTACGAGCACACGGCCGCCGTCCTTCGTCAGCAGCGCGAACTCGTGCACCTGCCGCCCCGGCGCGTGCATCGCGCCGAGCAGGCGTGCCTGGATCTGCTCCGCGTCGGCCTCGCGCACCGCCCAGCCGGCCAGCCCCTGGCGTCCCACGGCTTCCGCCGCCGTCCAGCCGAGGATGCGCTCGGCCTCGCGGTTCCAGTGGGTGACGACGCCGCCCGCGTCGAAGGCGCACAGTGCCGCGTCCATGCCGTCGAGCAGTGCGGCCAGCAGGAGTTCGTCGTCAGGCGCGCCGTTGTCGTCGCCGTCGCCGTCGGACGACGAAGCGGTGTGGGTCTGGGATCGAGCGGCCACGTGAGCACCCCCGGCTGAACGCGCAGACCGCCGACCTGCTGCTGCGCATACCCGTCATTCAACTCGAACGTGACCCAGCACACACCGGATTCAACGAAATCGTTGCCGCCCCGAAATTCGCTTGCGACTCTCCGGGCCGCTGCCTAGCGTGCGGTGTACACGAGAAAGGAGGTGATCCGGTAGATGATGCTTACCCGGACGCGTGAGGTGGCTGCGGTCTAGCGCCGACGCCACAGTGTGACGCCGGTGTCACCGGCCAATCTCCATGCAGTCACCCGACCCGCGGGCTCGTCGGACTCGTCCGACCGGCGCCGCTCGCCCCGGCGAGCGGAGCAGCCCGCGGGTCGTTCTGTGTTCAGGGGCAGAGCCGGTCGACCGTCCAGTCCCCGGCCGCGCCGCCGCCGGTGCGGACGTAGCGCAGCCGGTCGTGCAGCCGGTTCTCGCGGCCCTGCCAGAACTCGACCGATTCCGCACGGATCCGGAAGCCGCCCCACTGCGGCGGCGCCGGGACGTCCTCGCCCTCGGGATAGCGGGCCGCCAGCTCCTCGTAGAGCCGGTCCAGTTCCGCGCGGGACGCCACCTTCGAGGACTGCTCGCTCGCCCAGGCGCCGAGCTGGGAGCCGTGCGGGCGGGTACGGAAGTAGGCGGCGGTCTCGTCGCGGCCGATCCGCTCCGCGGTGCCCGCCACGATGACCTGGCGGGCGATGGGGTGCCAGGGGAAGAGCAGCGAGGCCTGCGGGTTGGCGTCCAGCTCCCGGCCCTTGCGGGAGCCGTAGTTGGTGAAGAAGACGAAGCCGCGCTCGTCGTACTGCTTCAGCAGGACCGTGCGGGAACTGGGGCGGCCCTCTCCGTCGGCGGTCGAGACGATCATCGCGTTCGGCTCGTGCAGCCCGCTCGCCGAGGCGTCCGCGAACCAGCTCGCGAACTGTCCGTACGGATCGGGCGCGAGGTCCCCCTCCGAGAGCCCCTCGGCGCGGTAGCGCGCGCGCATGGCGGCCGGGTCGAGGATGGTGAGCGGCGTGAGCGGCATGCCGCGGGCGGCGTCATCGTCAGCGTGGGACACGCACTCATCTTGCAACATCGCGCCGCGCGCCTCGCGGTGTTCACCGCTCCCCCCAATACGCAGCAGGCGACGAAACCGCAGGAATCGGCCGCCGCACCGCTGTGGCCCTCGAACACCAGCGGTTATGGTGTCAAGCTCGCCCAGGCCCGGTGACCACTGTGAGGAGCTGCCCGATGTCCGACTTCGTACCCGGACTCGAAGGAGTCGTCGCGTTCGAGACGGAGATCGCCGAACCCGACCGCGAGGGCGGCTCGCTCCGCTACCGGGGCGTGGACATCGAGGATCTGGTGGGTCACGTCTCCTTCGGCAACGTGTGGGGACTGCTGGTCGACGGCGGATTCAACCCCGGGCTGCCGCCCGCCGAGCCGTTTCCCATCCCCGTGCACTCCGGCGACGTCCGGGTCGACGTCCAGTCGGCACTGGCGATGCTCGCTCCGGTCTGGGGCTTGAAGCCGCTGCTCGACATCGACGCCGACGAGGCCCGCGAGAACCTCGCCCGCGCCGCCGTGATGGCGCTGTCGTACGTGGCGCAGTCGGCACGCGGACAGGGCCTGCCGATGGTGCCGCAGCAGGAGATCGACATGGCGGACACCGTCGTCGAGCGCTTCATGCGGCGCTGGCGCGGCGACCCGGACCCCAAACACGTCGCGGCGGTCGACGCGTACTGGACCTCGGCGGCCGAGCACGGCATGAACGCCTCCACCTTCACGGCCCGCGTCATCGCCTCCACCGGCGCCGATGTGGCGGCGGCGCTCTCCGGCGCGGTCGGCGCGATGTCCGGGCCGCTGCACGGCGGTGCGCCCTCCCGGGTGCTCGGCATGATCGAGGAGATCGAGCGTACGGGCGACGCCGACGCCTACGTGAGGCGGCAACTGGACCGCGGCGAACGCCTGATGGGCTTCGGGCACCGCGTCTACCGCGCGGAGGACCCGCGGGCGCGCGTGCTGCGGCGTACGGCCAAGGAGCTGGACGCGCCGCGCTACGAGGTCGCCGAAGCCTTGGAGCGGGCGGCGCTGTCGGAGCTGCACAGCCGCCGCCCCGACCGGGTGCTGGCGACCAACGTGGAGTTCTGGGCCGCGATCGTGCTGGACTTCGCCGAGGTGCCGGCGCAGATGTTCACCTCGATGTTCACGTGTGCCCGTACGGCGGGATGGTCGGCGCACATCCTGGAACAGAAGCGCACCGGGCGGCTGGTGCGGCCCTCGGCGGCGTACGTCGGCCCGGGCCCGCGCGACCCCCGCGAGGTCACCGGCTTCGGCGAAGCCCGCCACTGAGCGCCCCGGCGGACCTCCGATTGCCCCTGGGCCTGGCGTCCCGGGAGATCCTTCCGGCGCAGCCAGGCGGAAGCCCCGGGAGCCGGCCGGGTGGGGGTTCCCGGGCGTAGCCCGGGAGGGGGCCGCTCCGGTCTGCCAGGGGTGACCCCGCGACGGTCCGCCGGAGCACGGCGCGTCAGCGTCGCAGCGCGTCCCGGACGATCAGGGCCCACTGGGCGATGACCCGCGCGCGGCGCGCGCTGTCGTCGGTCAGCAGGTTGGCCAGACCGAGGCCGCGGGCCATGTCGAGCAGTCCCTGTACGGTCTCGCGCACACCCGGCACCGCCTCGTCGGCGCCCAGCAGCTCCACCGCCATGCGGTGCGTCTCCCGCCCCATCCGCGCCTCCAGCGCGGTGACGCGCGGACCGAGCTGCGGCTCGTTGGAGGCGACCACCCACAACTGCAGGGCGGCGCGGAAGAGCGGACCGGTGTAGAGGCCGCACAGCATCTCGACGGCAGCCTGGGTGTCCGGCGGCGTCGGCAGCGCCCGCAGCGCCTTGGAGCGCTCCTCGGCCACGTACTCGACCGCCGCCGTGAACAGGTCCTCGCGAGTGGGGAAATGGTGCTGCGCCGCGCCCCGCGAGACCCCGGCGTGCTCGGCGACGACCGTGACCGTGCTGCCCGACCAGCCGTGCTCTGCCAGGCAGGTCACGGCCGACTCCAGCAGCCGCTGCCGCGTCGCCCGGCTGCGGTCCTGCTTGGGGGCGGCGCCCCGGGTGTTCACGGCACCCATGAGGGTTCCCGTCGTTCGAGGAAGGCGGTCATGCCCTCGCGCGCCTCCTCGGAGGCGAACAGCCGCGCGGACAACTCCGCGAGGCTATCGGTGTCCCGGTCGAATACCCGCAGCACCTCCGCCGTGACCAGCCGCTTCGACTCCGCGAGCCCCTGCGGGGAGCCGCGCCGCAGACCGTCCAGTACGGGCACGAGCAGCTCGTCCGGGTCTTCGCCCGCCAGCGTCACCAGCCCGATGCGGGCCGCCTCCGCGGCGTCGAAACGCTCGCCGGTCAGGTAGTAGCGGGCCGCCGCGCGGGCGTCGAGGCGCGGCAGCAGCGGCATCGAGATCACGGCCGGCGCCACGCCGATCCTGGCCTCGGTGAAGGCGAAGCTCGCCCCGGGTCCGGCCACCGAGATGTCGCAGGCACCGAGCAGTCCGGTGCCGCCCGCCCGTACATGGCCGCCGACCCGGGCGACGACGGGCACGGGCAGCTCGACGATGGTGCGCAGCAGCGCGGCGAGGTCGGCGGGGCTGCCGCTGCCCTCGCGCAGGTCGGCGCCCGCGCAGAAGGTGTTGCCCGTGTGGGTGAGCAGCACCGCGCGGGTCTCAGCGTCGGCGGCGGCCCGCGCCAGCCCGGCGTGCAGCTCGCCGACGAGTCGCGCGGAGAGCGCGTTGCGGTTGTGGGGCGAGTCGAGGGTGAGGGTGGTGATGCCCTGCTCGCAGCTGCCGCGCACCAGCGGTCCGGTGTCGCGCTGTGGCTGTCCGGCGGTTTCCGTCACGTGTTGGTCGCCCTCTCCGTCGTCGCTCTGTCACCGGCCGTCGCCTGCGCGCCTGGCACCTTCGCGGCCTTCGCCGACGCGGCCGCCGCCTTCTCGGCCTCCGCGGCGCGCAGTTCGCGCCGCAGGATCTTGCCGCTGACGGCACGGGGTACCGACGCGGCGAACTCCACCCTGCGGACCTTCTTGTACGGGGCGACCCGCTCGGCCACGTACGCCAGCACCGCCTCCGCGCTCAGCTCCGCCCCGTCCTCGTCCGGACGCCGCACCACGAACGCCTTCGGCACCTCCTGGCCGTCCTCGTCGAGCACCCCGATGACGGCGGCGTCCGCGATCGCCGGATGCGTCAGCAGCACGGCCTCCAGGTCGGCCGGGGCGACCTGATAGCCCTTGTACTTGATGAGCTCCTTGACGCGGTCGACGACATACAGCCAGCCCTCCGCGTCCACCCGGCCGATGTCCCCGGTACGCAGCCATCCGTCGCCGTCGAGCATCGCGTCGGTCTCGCCCGTACGCCCCAGATAGCCCTTCATCACCTGCGGGCCGCGGAAGAGCAGTTCGCCCTCCTCCCCCACGCTGAGATCACGGTCGGGGTCCGCCAGGGCGACGACGCGC
Organism: Streptomyces sp.; assembly: GCF_050698815.1. GTDB lineage: Bacteria > Actinomycetota > Actinomycetes > Streptomycetales > Streptomycetaceae > Streptomyces. The sequence continues at coordinate 3,076 of NZ_JBOHCV010000773.1, read as the reverse complement.
ATCTCGGTGCTGGGCAGCAGCTTGCCGACCGCTCCGGCGGGAGAGGCGACGGCGTGCCGGGGCACCACATGGGTGGCGGGCGACAGTTCGGTCATCCCGTACGCCTGCATCACCGTCGGCAGCCCGAGCCGCCGCGCGCAGGCCGTGGCCAGCTCGGCGTCCAGCGGGGCGGCCGCGCTGAGCACGAACTCCAGCGAGGACAGGTCGTGCCGGTCCACCTCGGGGTGCTTGGCCAGCGCCAGCACGATCGGCGGCGCGACATAGACGGCGTTCACCCTGTGCGTCGCTATCGCGGCCAGGAACTGCTTGAGGTCGAAGCGCGGCAGCACCACGACGGTGGAGCCGTTCCGCAATGGTGCGTTCAGCAGGGCGGTCAGCCCGTAGATGTGGAAGAAGGGCAGCACCGCGAGCAGCGTGTCCTCGGGCCCGCTGGGCGTCAGGGAGTGCAGCTGGGCGAGGTTGGTGGCGATGCTGCGGTGGGTGAGCATGACGCCCTTGGGGGTGGCTGTGGTGCCCGAGGAGTACGGCAGCGCGGCCAGGTCCTGCCCGGGATCGATGGTGACCACCGGCTCGGGCGCCGTACCGTCCCGCATGTCCAGCACCGAGCGGTGCCCTTCCGCGCGGTCGCAGACGAATATCTCCGCCACGCCGCCCGTCCACTCGGCCGCCTGCCGTGCCGTCCCCAGCAGCGCCGAGACGGTCACGATCCAGCGCGCGCCCGAGTCGCGCAGCTGCCGTGCCAGCTCCTCGGCGGTGGCGAGCGGATGAACGGTGCTCACTGCCGCGCCTGCCCGGGTGGCTCCGTAGAAGACTGCCGGGAAGGCGATGCTGTTGGGGCTGTGCAGGGCCAGCACGTCCCCCTTGCGCAGCCCGGCCGCCGCCAGTGCGGCGGCGATCCGCCGGGAGAAGGCGTCGAGCTCCGCGTAGCTGAGGGTGGTTCCGTTGACGCCGTCGACGAGCGCGGGCCGGGATCCGTACTCGGCGGCGGAATGGCCGAGCACGGCCTCGTGGATCGGCTCGTCGACGACGGGGACATCGGCGTACTCGCTGTAGAACACCATGCGGATCCTCCCGGAGCGGCAGCGGTCGTGCGGCAGCGGCCAATTGTCCTGAGGTCCGCTGCCCGTGTGCCGTGACCGGCAATGTTTGCCCGTCAAGGAGCGTCGTCCAGTGCGTGCGATCGCAAGGCGGCCGGAAGTCCTTGTAGCGGAGCTACCAGGGCTTTTGGCCAACGCCGCGTGGGGGCACCTCCCGGCCGAAGGCTGGGGGAGTGCGTGATGGACGACGCGACAGGGCAAAGGTTGCCGGGAGGGGCACTAGAAGGGTCAGTACGACTTGGGCAGGCCCAGGGTCTGGTGCGAGATGAAGTTGAGCACCATCTCGCGGCTGACCGGTGCGATACGGGCGACCCGTGCCGCCGTGATCATGGAGGCGAGGCCGTACTCGCGGGTGAGGCCGTTGCCGCCCAGGGTGTGTACGGCCTGGTCGACGGCCTTGACGCAGGCCTCGCCCGCCGCGTACTTGGCCATGTTGGCCGCCTCGCCCGCGCCCATGTCGTCACCGGCGTCGTACAGGGTGGCGGCCTTGGACATCATCAGCCGGGCCAGTTCGAGTTCGATGTGGGCCTGGGCAAGCGGGTGCGCGATGGCCTGGTGGGCGCCGATCGGCTCCTTCCACACCTGTCGCGTACGGGCGTAGTCCAGGGCCTGTTCGAGCGCGTAGCGGCCCATGCCGATGCCGAACGCCGCCGTCATGATGCGCTCGGGGTTGAGTCCCGCGAAGAGCTGAAGCAGTCCCGCGTCCTCGTCGCCCACCAGCGCGTCCGCAGGCAGCCGGACGTCCTCGAGGACGAGCTCGAACTGCTTCTCCGGTGCGGCCAGTTCCATCTCGATGGGGCTGCGGGTGAAGCCGGGCGCGTCGCGCGGGACGATGAACAGACAGGGCTTGAGCTTGCCCGTACGGGCGTCCTCGGTGCGGCCGACGATGAGGGTGGCGTCGGCCATGTCGACACCCGAGATGAAGACCTTGCGGCCGGTGAGCAGCCAGTCCGCCCCGTCGCGGCGGGCGGTGGTGGTGATCCGGTGGGAGTTGGAGCCCGCGTCGGGCTCGGTGATGCCGAAGGCCATCTTGCGGGTGCCGTCGGCGAGTCCGGGCAGCCACTCCCGCTTCTGCTCCTCGGTGCCGAACCGGGCGATGACGGTGCCGCAGATCGCGGGCGAGACCACCATCATGAGCAGCGGGCAGCCGGCGGCGCCCAGCTCCTCCAGCACGATGGCCAGTTCGGCCATGCCGCTGCCGCCACCGCCGTACTCCTCGGGCAGGTTGACCCCGAGGTAGCCCAGCTCGGCCGCCTCGGCCCACAACTCGTCCGTGTGCTTGCCGTCGCGCACGACGCCGGTGAAATACTCACGCCCGTAGCGCTTCCCCAGTGCGGCGACGGCCGCGCGCAGGTCACGCTGTTCCTCGGTCTCCAGCAGGGCGGTGGTCATGTTGACTCCTTCTCCGTGACGACGGCGAGCAGGGCACCGACCTCGACCTGGCGGCCGGGTTCGGCGTGGAGCGCGGTGAGGGTTCCGGAGACGGGGGCGACGATCTTGTGTTCCATCTTCATCGCCTCCAGCCACAGCAGTGGCTGGCCCGCGGTGACGGCGGCGCCGACGGCGAGCCCCGGCGCGACCCGTGCGACGGTCCCCGGCATGGGTGCCAGCAGCGAACCGGGTTCGGTGCCGGCCTCCGGTTCGCGCAGGCGGGGCAGTGCGGTGAAGGCGTGGGCGCCCAGCGGCGGCGGTGCGTCGACGTGGACGTGCGCGCCGTCGGCTCCGTAGCGGGACACCTCGAAGTCACGCCGCACACCGTCGATCTCCAGGGCGACGCGGTCGGGCGTCGCCCGCAGCAGGCGCAGCCGCACGCCGGGGAAGTCCTCGGCCACCAGGCCGTCCCGGGTGAGGCGGTAGCGGACCTCGGTCTCCTCGCCGTCCGAACCGTCCCGCCCGACCCGGTAGGTCTTGAGCTGGGGCTGCGCGGGCACGTTGCGCCAGCCGCCGAGCCGGCCGGTGACGGTCGCGCCGCCGGCGCG
>NZ_JBOHCV010000772.1:0-3888 GCF_050698815.1 Streptomyces sp. | reverse complement strand
CTGGGCGAGAGCGTCACCAAGCTCGCCGACCCCTCCCAGGGCGGCCCCGGCGGCCTCATGGGCAGCCTGGCCAAGGGCGGCCAGGCCCTCAGCGAAGGAAAGTCGCCCGCGCAGGCGGCGATGACCGCGGGCACGTCACACGTCAAGGAGATGCTCAAGGACAAGGTCAAGGGGATGTTCGGCAAGGGGCGCAAGAGCGGCGGCGGCAAGTCCAAGAGCGTGACGATCGTCGAGGACATCGACGTGGGCGTGCCCGTGCGCGAGGCGTACGACCAGTGGACCCAGTTCCAGGAGTTCAGCACCTTCGCCAAGGGCGTCGTCAGCGTCGAGAAGGCCGACGACGTGAGCAGCAACTGGAAGGTGAAGGTCGCCAAGTCCACCCGCAGTTGGAAGGCGAACGTCACCGAGCAGATCGCCGACGAGCGGATCACCTGGACCACCGAGGGTGCTAAGGGAACGGTGAAGGGCGTGGTGACCTTCCACCGCATCACCGATGACCTCACGCGGGTGCTGCTGGTGCTGGAGTACTTCCCCAAGGGACTCTTCGAGAAGACCGGCAACATCTGGCGGGCCCAGGGCCGCCGGGCCCGGCTGGACCTGAAGCTGTACCGCAAGTTCATCATGATGCGGGGCGAGGCCACCGACGGCTGGCGCGGCGAGATCCGGGACGGTGAGGTCGTCGTCGAGCACGACGAGGCCGTCGAGGAAGAGGAGCGTGCCAGGGACGAGGAGGAATCGGAGGCGCAGGACGGCGCCGACGAGTCCGACGAAGCCGAAGGTGAGTACGAGGAGGCCGACGAGGCCGCCGACGACGACGAGCCCGACGATGATGAGGCCGAGGCCCAGTACGACGAGGAGGAAGAGCCCCTCGAGCCCGAGGACGAGCCCGAGGACGAGTACGAGGAAGCGGATGAGGAGGACGCCGATGAGGAGGAATCCGACCGGCGTACCGTCGGGGCCCGTCGCTGACCGCGCGAAGCGCGGTCCACTGAAGAGACAAGGCTGATACCACGTGTCCGATTCACTGGCCGGCCGTATGGGGTCCTCGCCGAGCAGGGCGGCCCCGTACGGCCAGCAGGGGAGTTCCGCGAACCTCGCCGACATCCTGGAGCGGGTGCTCGACAAGGGCATCGTCATCGCGGGCGACATCAAGATAAACCTGCTCGACATCGAGCTGCTGACGATCAAGCTCCGCCTCCTCGTCGTCTCCGTCGACAAGGCGAAGGAGATGGGCATCGACTGGTGGGAGAACGACCCCTCGCTGTCCTCGCGGGCATCGCGGCAGGAAGTCCGCGGCACGTCCGCCTACGGTGGGCAGGACGCGCTGACCGAGGAGAACACGCGGCTACGCGCGGAGATCGAGCGGCTGCGTTCCGCTGCCGAGCTCCCCGCCGCCGAGGAGTCCGCCGAGGGGAGCCGGGAGACCGACGGCGAGAGCCGCGGCGGAAGCACGAGCAAGCGGGGTAGGTGACGTGGAGGATGTCGGTGCCAGATTCTGACGCACAAGGCGCACCGGGGACGTCCGGAGCACCGGAGCCGGCGGCGCAGGTCTGCTACGTCTTCGCGGTCGGGCGTGAAGACGAGCCGCTCAGCGCCGTCGTGCCGGGACTGACCGGGCCCTCCGGCTCGCCCGTCCGCACGGTGCACGGGGCCGGTCTCGCCGCGCTGGTGTGCGGCGTCCCGGCCGGTCTGTACGACGAGGACGGGCTGCGGGCCCAACTGGAGGACCTGGAACGGCTGGAGACGATGGCGCGCTCACACCATGCCGTGGTCGCCGCCGCCTATGAACACACCACCGTGCTGCCCATGCGGCTGGCCACGGTCTATCTGGACGACGCACGCGTCGCACGGATGCTGGCCGAGCGGAAGGGCGAATTCGACGCCCTACTCGGCCGGTTGGAGGGACACCTCGAATGGGGTGTCAAGGTGTACGCGGACCCACGGGACGCGGCTGCCGCGCCCGCCGCGGAACCGGACGGCGGCGCGGCGTCCGCCGGTACCGGCCGCGCCTATCTCCAGCAGCGCAGGAAGCAGCGCAGCCGGCACCGCGACACCTACCGTGCGGCGGGCGCCGTGACCGAGCGGATCACCGCGCTGGCCGGCGGACTCGCCACTGCCAGGGTCGCGCACCGGCCGCAGCAGGGCGAACTGGCCTTCGGGCCGGGTGAGAACACCGCCAATGACGCCTACCTGGTGCCGGCGGAACGCAGCGAGGAGTTCCGTGCGGCGATCGCCGGACTGGCCGAGGACGTGCCGGGCGTCCGCGTGGAGCTGACCGGGCCGTGGGCCCCGTACTCCTTCGCGACCCCGCCCTCCGCGCCGCAGCACTCCGCCGACGGGCCCGGCGATGAATCCTGAACTCCCCGGCGCCGACTTCGCGAGCGCGGTGGAGCGGGGAACCCGGTCGGCGGCCAACGGCTTCGAGGGGGAGGACTCACTCGCCGGCCGCCAGGTCGCGCTGATCGACCTGCTGGACAGGCTGCTGGCGGGTGGCGCTGTGCTGACAGGGGACCTCGTGCTGTCCATCGCCGACGTCGACCTGGTCCGTATCAACCTCCGTGCGGTCATCCGCTCGGTCACACCCGACGACCCGGCGCCGTGGTGAAGCGGCGGGAGAGGGGCGCCTGATCATGACCGACAAGCCCGGGGAACTCCACGGTGAACCCGGGGAGTTCCGCGGCGAACCCCGGGAACTCCCCGGCGAGGCCCGCCTGGACGAGGTCGCACGGTCCGCGGCCCGCGCCTTCGACCTGCTGCCCGCCGGTCCGGAGGAGGGCGGCGCCCGCCCGAACGACAAGCTGGCCCAGCGGCTGAAGACCGACCCCGACACCGTCGAGCGCGATCTCATGAAACTCGTGCTGACGATCGTGGAGCTGCTGCGTCAGCTGATGGAACGCACCGCCCTCAACCGGGTCGACCAGGGTGACCTGAGTGAGGACCAGGAGGAGCGGATCGGCATGACGCTGATGATTCTCCAGGACCGCATGACGGAGCTGTGCGACCGCTACGGACTGACGATGGCGGACCTCAACCTCGATCTCGGTCCGCTGGGTTCACTGCTGCCGCGCGGCGACGGCTGAGAACGACGGCTGAGACGCCCGTTGACAGGCGCGACGTTTCAAGCGCCCCCGTCCGGCAACCCGAACGTCATGACTGACAACGGCAAGAGCACAGGTACCGCAGGAAAGGCGAACAGCACCAAGAAGCCCGCCGAGGCAGGCGAGAAGGCAGACCGGGGTATCACCAAGGCCGCCGTCAAGACCGGGTCCGCGACCCACAGCGTGGGCGAGGCCGTCGAGGGTGGCGGCAAGACCTTCGGTGCGGCCACCAAGCGGGCCGGGCAGGTGGCGAGCCAGAGCGCAGAGGCGGGGCGGCAGAAGCTCGCCTCCGCCTCCACCACCGCGGCCACGGCCGCGTCCGTGACCTGGACCGCCGTGAAGAACCGCAAGGGCATCGCGGCCGGCATCGGCACCGGCGCGGTCACCGCGGTCGCCGCCTCCTTCGCCGCCGGCCGGTTCTCGGCGAAGCGTGCGGCAGGCCCCTTCACACGCCTCACCGGCGGACGGCTCTAAGGGCTCGTCCCAGGCATCAGCGGGTTTTCGGTGGCCCGGACGCAGGCCCGTACGGGAGGTGTCCGGGCCACCGGCCTGTGCTGCCGTTCTTCCGCCTGTTTCACAGAGCGGTCAGATGGTTCGGCAAGTCACGTGCGGGCTGGGGGATTTCACCGAAGTCCTCGTCGTCGTCCGTGACCGGCAGCCGGTGGATGACGGCTTCCAGAGCGTGCGGCAGCCGGGGATGGCCGCCACGGTGACAGTCGCTGAGCAGGCCGTGCCGGACCGGCGCGGGAAGCAGCGGCCGCGCGGGGCGGTGCGGGCGGCGGCCTGAGCG
>NZ_JBOHCV010000771.1:0-3677 GCF_050698815.1 Streptomyces sp. | reverse complement strand
GGGCGGCATCGCCGCGGTCGTCGCGGTCCCCGGAACCCTGCTCCCGTCCCGGCCCACCCCGGTCGCCGCCACGGCGGGCGAGAACGCCCGGGTCCCCGCCCCCGCGTCCGCGACGCTGCCCGGGTCGGTGGCGGAGGCCAACTCCAACGCACTGCCGGTGCGCCGCCCGCAGGCTATCGGGGGCACTGCCACGGACACTGGCACCGGCTCCGAGGAGACCGGCCGCTCCAGCGCCGCCGAGACGCCCTTCTCGGGAGCCGAAGCCTCCGGCACCGCCGACCCGTTGGTCGCCGCCGCGGAAGCGGCCATACGGGAGTCCGGGGGCGAGCCGGAACACGAACAGCAACAGGAGCACGGCCGGGCGTCCGACGGCGGCGTGGACTCCGACAGCGATGTCGGCGGAGGAACCTTGGGCGAGCCCGACGGCGAGTCCGAACACGCCGGTACCGGCACACCGGAGAGAAGACTCACCGACATCGGGCTGCCCAAGCGGACTCCGCAGCAGGTGGCCGCGCAGAGCGGTCCCGTGGAGCCGCGCAAACGCGGCGCCAACGCCGAGGAGATGCGCCGCCGTCTGGGAGGCTTCCAGCAGGGCGCCCAGCACGGTCGCCGTGACGCTGCGGCGGAGCTCGACGCTGAAGACAGTGAGACTGATCAAGCGGGGGCGCAATCCGATGGTGGTAACGCCGAGGAGGCACGCACGTGAACGCGCCCACCACGCGCAGGACCGGCAGCAGTCAGGCCCGCAATCTGCGCTGGCTGCTGGACAACCTCGTCGACGAGGTGCCGGGCATCACATCCGTCGCCGTGGTCTCCTCCGACGGACTGCTGCTGCTCTCCTCGGATCCGCGCCTCAATGAACCGGCCCCGGACACGGGTTCCGGCAACACCGGGAACAGCACTGAAAGAGACCCCGATACCGGCACTGTCCGGCCGTCCGGCCGGCAGCGCGGACCCAAGGGATCGAGTGCCGATCTCGCCACCATCGTCTCCGGCGTCGGCTCGCTGACACTCGGCGCCGCGAAGCTGATGGACGGCGGCGATATCCGGCAGACTATGGTCGCCATGGACGACGGCTCGCTCTTCGTGATGTCGATCGGCGACGGTTCGCTGCTCGGCGTGCACGCCACGTCGGACTGCGACATGAGCGTCATCGCCTATCACATGGCGCTCTTCGTCGGCCGGGCCGGCCACGTCCTCACCCCTGAACTCCGCACCGAACTGCGCACGTCGATGGAGCTGGACCAGTGACACCTGCTTCCTCCCACCCCCACTTGCCCGTACGCCGCGGCGAGACCGGCAAGTCCAAACGTGTCCGTCCCTACACCCTGACCGGCGGCCGCACACGCTTCGGCCATGTGCTGCTCGTCGAGACGATCGTCGCGGCGATAGAAGCGCCGGAAGAACGCCCGGAGTTGACCTCAGGAGGCCTGCGGGACCGGGTGATGCCGGAGATGCGGGCCATCGTCGAGCTCTGTCGCCGGATGCGCTCCGTGGCGGAGATCGCCGCATTGTTGAAGATGCCGCTGGGCGTGGTGAGAGTGCTGCTCAGCGACCTCGCCGATCAGGGAAGGGTGCGCGTACACGGCACCGGGCACGGTAGCGACCGTCCGGACCGCGCGATTCTGGAAAGGGTGCTTGGTGGACTTCGCAGGCTCTGAGCGGGTCGCCGAGGAGACGCGGAACGGTGCGCGGTCGTCCGCGCGGCGCGCTCCCGGCACCAAGGACTGGCAAGAGGATCTCTCCCGGGCTCCCATATCCACCAAGATCGTGGTGGCGGGCGGCTTCGGCGTCGGCAAGACGACCTTCGTCGGGGCGGTTTCGGAGATCGAGCCGCTGACGACCGAGGCGTTGATGACGCAGGCGAGCGAGGAGACGGACGATCTCGCCTCGACCCCGGAGAAGACCACGACCACGGTCGCCATGGACTTCGGGCGGATCACGCTCGAGGCCGACCTCGTGCTCTACCTCTTCGGCACCCCGGGCCAGCAGCGCTTCTGGTTCATGTGGGACGACCTGGTGCGCGGCGCGATCGGCGCCATCGTGATGGCGGACACCCGGCGGCTGGAGGACTGTTTCCCCGCACTGGACTATTTCGAGAGCTGCGGGCTTCCCTACGTGGTCGCGGTCAACCATTTCGAGGGGACCCCCGCGTACGCCGCCGAGGACGTGCGAGAGGCTCTGTCGGTGCCGGAAAGGGCACCTGTCGTGATCATGGACGCGCGGGAACGCGGCACCGTCGTCAAGTCGCTGCTCTCGCTGGTCGGTCACGCGCTGGACGTCGCACCCGCCTGAGCGGGTGCGGAATGCACGTAGGAACGGAGAGAGTGACCGCCATGCGGAAGATACTCATTGTCGGAGCCGGTCAGGCAGGGCTCCAACTCGCGCTCGGCCTGCAGTCACACGGCTACGAGGTCACCGTGATGTCGAACCGTACGGCGGACGAGATACGCGGCGGCCGGGTCATGTCGACGCAGATGCAGTTCGACCAGGCGCTGCAGAACGAACGTGACCTGGAGATCAACTTCTGGGAGAGCCAGGCCACGAAGGTGCGGGGCCTGGGCGTCTCCGTGGCCGACCCGGAGTCCGTACAGGGTCCGGGCGAGACCCAGCGGGCCATCAACTGGCTCGGCGCGCTGGACGGTTACGCCCAGTCCGTCGACCAGCGCGTGAAGATGGCGGGCTGGCTGGAGACCTTCGCGCAGCGCGGCGGCCAGCTGGTCATCCACGGCGCGGCCGTGTCCGACCTGGACTTCTTCGCCGGCAAGTACGACCTGGTGCTGGTCGCGGCCGGCAAGGGCGAACTGGTGTCGATGTTCGAGCGGGACGCGAGCCGTTCCCCCTACGACGCGCCGCAGCGCGCGCTGGCGGTCAGCTACGTCAACGGGCTCGGCCCCCGCCCGGAGCACGCCGACACCGAAGGGGTGCGCTGCAACCTGGTGCCGGGTGTCGGTGAGCTCTTCGTCATGCCCTGCCTGACCACCTCCGGGCGCTGCGACATCCTCTTCTGGGAGGGCATTCCGGGCGGCCCGCTGGACGTCTTCCAGGGCATCAAGGACCCCGCCGAGCACCTGACGAAGACCCTGGAGCTGATGGAGACCTTCACGCCCTGGGAGTACGCGCGGGCCACGAAGGTGGAGCTGACGGACGCCAACGGCACCCTGGCCGGACGGTACGCCCCCACCGTGCGCAAGCCGGTCGGGCGGCTGCCCGGCGGCGGCGCCGTGCTCGGTGTCGCGGATGTCGTCGTGGCCAACGACCCGATCACGGGTCAGGGTTCGAACTCGGCGTCCAAGTGCGCCGCCGCCTATCTGGCGGCCATCCTGGACCGGGGTCAGGAGCCCTTCGACGAGGCGTGGATGCAGCAGACCTTCGACCGCTACTGGGAGACGGCCCAGCACGTCACCAAGTGGACCAACGCGATGCTGGCTCCGCCGCCCGAGCACATACTCAACCTGATCGGCGCCGCCGGACAGCTCCAGCCGATCGCCGACCGCTTCGCCAACGGCTTCAACGACCCCGCCGACTTCGAGGAATGGTTCTACGAGCCGGACAAGGCCGACGCCTACCTCGGCAGCGTCGCGGGGGGCTGACCGGCCGGCCGGCCCGGCCCGGATCCCTTCATGGGCTTCATGGGCCCCATGGGCCTCATGGGGTGCGGCCGCCGCGCACCGGGC
>NZ_JBOHCV010000770.1:0-5361 GCF_050698815.1 Streptomyces sp. | reverse complement strand
CACCGTCCGCCCCCACGAGGCACTCGCCTGGAACCGCCCCTACGACGTCCACATCGGCGTCGCCGACCCCGTCATCCCCAACTTTCCCGAGCCCCAAAACCTGCCAACTACTTGACGCGAGACATGCTCACCTACGCCCCGAACAAGGGGACCGTACTGGCCGAGATCGCGCCCTGCCCTACAAACGACAAAACCCCACGGTTGGTGAAAGACCGTGGGGAAATGGTCCGTGTCGGGAGGGGGACTTGAACCCCCACGCCCTGTAAAGGGCACTAGCACCTCAAGCTAGCGCGTCTGCCATTCCGCCACCCCGACAGGGCTCTACGCGTGCCGTGGGCACCGCGGCAGGGCCAACTTTAACACCGGAGACGACACCGCCGATCACCCGTCCCCGTGCCCTTGGGGGTCCGCCGCGGAAGCGGGAGGATGGTGGCGGACCCGTGACACGAGGAGGCAGTGTGAACCAGTCGAGCCCGACACCGACCGGTAGCGGCGTGAGTGCCGAGAGTGAGGTCGTGGACCTCTGCCGTGATCTCATCCGGATCGATACCAGCAACTACGGCGGCAACGAGGGCCCCGGTGAGCGCGTGGCGGCGGAGTACGTCGCGGAGAAGCTCGCCGAGGTGGGGCTGGAGCCGGAGATCTTCGAGTCCCGGCCCGGGCGGGCCTCGACGGTCGCCCGTATCGCCGGGGAGGACCCGTCCCGTCCCGCGCTGCTGATCCACGGGCACACGGATGTGGTGCCGGCCAACGCTGCGGACTGGACACACGACCCGTTCTCCGGAGAGATCGCCGACGGCTGCGTGTGGGGGCGTGGCGCCGTCGACATGAAGGACATGGACGCGATGACCCTCGCCGTCGTACGGGACCGGCTGCGCAGTGGCCGGCGGCCGCCGCGGGACGTGGTGCTGGCCTTCCTCGCCGACGAGGAGGCCGGGGGCGTCTACGGCGCGCGGCACCTGGTCGACAACCACCGGGATCTCTTCGAGGGGGTGACCGAGGGCATCGGGGAGGTCGGGGGCTTCTCCTTCACGGTCAACGAGGACCTGCGGCTGTATCTGATCGAGACCGCCCAGAAGGGCATGCACTGGATGCGGCTCACGGTGGACGGCACCGCGGGACACGGGTCGATGACCAACACCGACAACGCCATCACCGAACTGTGCGAGGCGGTGGGGCGGTTGGGGCGGCACAAGTTCCCGGTGCGGGTGACCAAGACCGTGCGTTCCTTCCTGGACGAGCTGTCCGACGCGCTGGGCACCGAACTCGACCCGGAGGACATGTCCGAGACCCTCGCCAAGCTCGGCGGCATCGCGAAGATCATCGGCGCGACCCTGCAGAACACGGCCGCGCCGACCCAACTCGGCGCCGGTTACAAGGTCAACGTCATTCCGGGGCAGGCCACCGCCCACATCGACGGACGGTTCCTGCCCGGGCACGAAGAGGAGTTCCTGGCGGACCTGGACCGGGTGCTGGGGCCGCGCGTGCTCCGTGAGGACGTGCACACCGACAAGGCGCTGGAGACCAGCTTCGACGGCACGCTGGTGGACGCCATGCAGGCCTCGCTGAAGGCCGAGGACCCGGCCGCGCGGGCGGTCCCGTACATGCTCTCCGGGGGCACGGACGCCAAGTCCTTCGACGATCTGGGGATCCGCTGCTTCGGTTTCGCACCGCTGAAGCTGCCGCCGGAGCTCGATTTCGCCGGGATGTTCCACGGAGTGGACGAGCGAGTGCCCGTGGACGGACTGAAGTTCGGCGTGCGAGTCCTGGACCGTTTCCTCGACCAGTGCTGAACCGACTGGCGTTGATCCCTCATATGGTCGCCAAATAATCGGCCAACTGTACATGTTCCCCCGGAAAGAGTGAATGCGTACACCGGCTCGTACCCCCGTTCCTCCGTTCTCGTTACAGGGGTGCGGTTCGCAGTTGGGACCGCATGCCAACAAGGAGGAATGATGATCAAGAAGGTCGCCGCAATCGCGGTTGCCACGGGTGGTCTCGTGCTCGCGGGCGCGGGCATGGCCGTTGCCGACTCCGGTGCCCAGGGCTTCGCCGCGGGCTCGCCCGGGGTGGGATCGGGCAACACCATTCAGGTTCCCGTGCACGTGCCGGTGAACGCGTGTGGCAACACGATCTCCGTGGTCGGGTTCCTGAACCCCGCCTTCGGCAACGTGTGCGTCAACGACTGACGTTGAGCCTCACCACGTGAGGATGTGAAGCCCGGGCGGCCGCGGAGTGCGCGCCACGCACTCCGGGGGCCGCCGGGGCCTTTCCGGGGGCGGACGCGCGGGATTGACCCCACGCCCCCTTTGTGCCCTCGAAGTATCCACAGGCAGAAGGCAAGGCAGGGATCGAACCATGCGACAGGTCACAAGAAAAGGCCTGATCACCGCGGCCGCGGCGGGCGGTATGCTCGCCACGTTCTCGGGAGGTACGGCGTTTGCGGACGCGGGGGCACAAGGCGCCTCCGTGGGATCGCCCGGAGTACTGTCCGGCAACACCATCCAGGTTCCGGTGCACGTCCCGGTGAACGTGTGCGGCAATACGGTGAACGTCGTCGGGTTTCTGAACCCGGCGGTGGGAAACCGCTGCAGCAACGGTGGCAACGGTGGCTCGGGCTCGAGCTCGAACGGCAACGGCTCCAACGGCAACGGCTCGAACGGCAACGGCTCCAACGGATCCGGTTCGCAGGCCAGCGGCACGTCACAGGGCTCGCCGGGCGTCGGTTCCGGCAACGTCATCCAGGCGCCGGTCCACGTGCCGGTGAACCTCTGCGGGAACACCATCACCGCTATCGGCGGACTCAACCCGGCCGTGGGCAACGGGTGCGGCAACGGCTCGCCGGGCAATCCTGTGAACCCCGAGAACCCGGGCAACCCCGAGAACCCGGGCAACCCCGGTAACCCCGAGGTGCCCACCACGAACAAGCCGGTGGACCTGAAGCCCGCCGCCGACGTACGGGCACCGTCCCGGCCGGAGGTGAACGGCGAGCTGGCGCAGACCGGCAGCGGGGAAGGCATCGGCATCACCGCGCCGCTGAGCGCCGGCCTGCTGATCGGCGGCTTCGTCCTCTATCGGCGCGCCCGGGCGATGCGGCGCTGACTCAGGCCGCGGCTCGGCGCCGGTGCCGGCGTCGACGCGGACGCAGACGGCGGAGCGGACTCCACACGGGTGGGGTCCGCTCCGCCGCCGTGTCCGTCGCCCGCCCGGGCGCTCACCACGTGGCGTGCAGCTGGCGGATGATCCGGCGGCGCAGCCGCACTCTGCGGCTGCCGTCGGGATAGAGCCGGGTTCGGGCCAACTCCCAGTGTCCGTACTCGGCATGCTCGGTCAACAGTCGGGTCGTTGCCTTGCGGGACACCCCGCGAGGGACGTACACATCGCGAAATTCGTATTCCGGCATCTCATCTATTGTGCGGGCAGCGGACGGATGCGGATAGCGTCTGCACTATGTCTGATGCTGCGCAGCCCACCGCTGCCGACGTACGCGCCGCCGCCGAAGCGGTGAAAGCCGCGCTGGACCTGCACCTCGAGGCGGTCGAGCGCCGGGCGGAGGGTGCCGTGGAAGGCGATGAGACCGGCCCCTCCGGCACCGCCGTCTACGCCGCGTTCGATGAGCTGGCGGCGGCGGGTGAGGCGTACGACGAGCTGCTCTACGAGCGGTACGACGAGGTCACCCCCTTCGAGATCCCCGGGGGTGACTCGATGCCCGCCTACACCGGCCCTGATGTGCCCAGCGCGCTCACCGTCCTGATCCGGCGGGACTACACCGTGGTGGAGCCTCAGCGGCTGCTCGCGCAGGCGCAGCGCGTCACCGACCTCGATCCCGACTCCGCGGACGACGACAGCCAGGCCGGGGGGTCGGCGGGCAGCAGTGTGCACGCGGCGCTGGGCGTGCTCTTCGGCGAATTCGAAGCGGACGAGATCGCTACCCGGCACAAGGAGTTCGGCCTGGACGAGGGGGATTCGACGCTGTGGGTGACGGCGGGCGACGAGCCGAGTGAACCGGGGGAGTGGCTGACCGCGCCCTTCGATCAGGCCGACCCCGAACGGGTGATCTGCCGGTTCGACGTCAGCGCCGTCTTCGATGACGCCGAGTTCGAACTCGGCCTGGACGACGAGGACGGACCCGGCGGCCGGGCACGGCGGTAGGGCGCGTCACCCGTCCGAGCCCGGCTCCGGGGTGGCCTCGGCCGCGCGGGCGGACCGCGTCAGCAGCGTGCGGAGCCGCGTGGTGCGCTCCGGAACCGTCACCGAGGTGACGGCACGGGGGAGTGCGTCCTGTACACCGTGGACGACCGAGAGGTGCCGTTCGCCGCGGCCGAAGGCCGTATACACCCACTCGCGCGTCAGCGCCCCCGCCGCGTCGCCCGGCAGCACGACCACGGCGGCGGGCCAGCGCGTGCCGACCGACTGGTGGGCCGTCACCGCCCAGCCGTGCCGTACCGCCTCGGCGACCCGCTCGCGAGCCACCACGACCGACTCGCCGGTGTCGGCGTACTCCAGCCGCAGCCCCTCCTCGTCGGCCGAGACGACGGTGCCCAGCGCCGTACGCCCCGGCACGGGGGAGTGGGCCACCCGGTCTCCGGGGTCGAAGCCCCCGAAACGGCCGGGGCCCGGATTGAGCCGGTCCTTGAGCGCGGCGTTCAGAGCCCGTGTGCCCGCTGCCCCGCCGTGCCCGGGGGTGATCACTTGGGTGTCCCCGACGGGCACTCCCAGCGCGCGCGGCACCGAGTCGCCGACAAGCTGCTCCGTACGGTGCACGGCCTCCCCGGCATCCCGTACCGGCACGATGACGACCTCCTTGCCGGGGGCGTCGACCTGACTCAGCTCGCCGATGCCGATGCCGGAGACGAGTTCGCCGATCGGCCCGGGGTCCGGCGTGCGCGAGGCGATCCGCGGGCAGGCGCGGGCCGAGACCACATCCGCGAACACCTGCCCGGGGCCGGCCGATCCGAGCAGCTGCGGATCGCCGCTGAGTACCAGTCGCGTTCCGTCGGACAGTGACTCGACAAGGGCCGCCGCGGTCTCGGCGTCGAGCTGCGGAGCGTCGCAGACGACCAGGAGGTCGAGAGCCCACGTCCCGTCCTCGTCCCGGCCGGGCCCCTCGCGGTCGGCGAGCAGGCCGGCGACGGTGACGACGGGGGAGGGCGCGGTGCCGACCTCACCGTCGGAGCCGTCGGTGAGGTCGGTGAGGTCGGTGCCGTGCTCGGGAAGGAGCCGGGCGAGGCGCGTACGGCCGTTCGTGCTGTGGGCGGCCGCGTAGGCGCGCAGCCCGAGCCGCCGGGCTGCGGCGACCAGCGCCACGGGCTCGGCACGGGCGGCTTCGCCGCCGGTGTGGGCGACCAGGCCGTGGTCCGC
>NZ_JBOHCV010000769.1:0-12602 GCF_050698815.1 Streptomyces sp. | reverse complement strand
GATCCACTCGCCAGCGGCGAGGAACCAGCCGACGACGGCAATCAGCGTGAGGGCTGAACGGTTCCGGTGCTCATGGGATGATCCCCCTGTAAGTCACTTGGGCTTAGAGGAGCAACATCAACGTTTTAGCGTTCGAGCGGTTGTGGTCGTCGATAGCAGAGATCGGGCGGGATCCGATCACCGGAGGCTACCGCCGGTTCGCCTGGACGGAGGCGGATCTGAGGATGCGCGAGTGGTTCAGCGGCGAGTGCGCGAGCCGCGGTCTGGACCTGATCGAGGACCGGATGAGCAACCAGTGGGCCTGGTGGGGTGATCCCGACGGCTCCGCCGCCGGTGGTGTCGTCACCGGCTCTCATCTGGACAGCGTGCCGGACGGCGGCGCCTTCGACGGGCCGCTCGGCGTCGTCTCCGCCTTCGCCGCCCTCGACCTGCTGCGGGAGCGGGGGCGCGCGCCCGGCAGGCCGCTCGGCATCGTCAACTTCGGTGACGAGGAGGGCGCCCGGTTCGGGCTGGCGTGTGTGGGGTCCCGGCTCAGCGCGGGGGAGCTGAGCCGGGAGCAGGCGCACGCGTTGCGGGACGGTGAGGGACTCACGCTGCCGCGGGCCATGGAGCGGGCCGGGCACGACCCGGACGCGATCGGGCCCGATCCCGAGCGTCTCGCGCGGATCGGTGCCTTCGTCGAACTGCACATCGAGCAGGGGCGGGCACTTGAGTCCGCTGTCGGCGTCGCCTCCGCGATCTGGCCGCACGGGCGCTGGCGGTTCGACTTCCACGGCGAGGCCAACCACGCGGGCACGACGCGGCTGGAAGACCGCCGTGATCCGATGCTGGCCTACGCCGGGACCGTGCTCGCGGCGCGTGCCGAGGCCCGGGACCGGGGTGCGCTGGCGACCTTCGGGAAGGTCGCGGTGGAGCCCAACGGCGTCAACGCCATTCCTTCGCTCGTACGGGGCTGGCTCGACTCCCGCGCCGCCGACGAGGACACCCTCGCCGCCGTCGTCGCCGGGATCGAGCGGGCCGCCGTCGCGCGGGGGCGCGAGGAGGGTGTGGAGGTGCGGGTCAGCCGTGAATCCCGTACTCCCGTGGTGGAGTTCGCGCACGGCCTGCGGGACCGGATCGCGGGGCTGCTGGGCGGCGCGCCACTGCTGCCCACCGGCGCGGGACACGACGCGGGTGTTTTGTCCGCCTCGGTCCCCACGGCCATGCTGTACGTACGGAACCCGACCGGCGTCTCGCACTCACCCGCCGAGTTCGCGGAGGAGGACGACTGCGTGGCCGGGGTGAGCGCACTCGCCGACGTACTGGAAGGGCTGGCCTGCCAGTGACATCCCCCGAGCGCGTCTTCTGGTGCGAGTGTGCCTGGCTCAACGGAACCGTCGAGCAGGGCGTCGTCATCGAGACCGGCGCCGACGGCCGTATCGCCGGGGTGCGCACGGACATCGAAGCACCCCCGCGGGGCGCCGAGGTGCTGTCCGGACTCACCCTGCCGGGCCTGGCCAACGCCCATTCGCACGCCTTCCACCGGGCGCTGCGGGGCACCGTGCAGGTGGGCTCGGGCACCTTCTGGACGTGGCGGGACACGATGTACCGGGTCGCGTCCGGACTCACGCCCGACTCCTACTTCGCGCTCGCCCGCGCCGTCTACGCGGAGATGGCCCTCGCGGGCATCACCTGCGTCGGCGAGTTCCACTACCTGCACCACGCGCCCGGCGGCGCACGCTACGACGACCCCAACGCCATGGGTCACGCGCTCATCGCGGCGGCGGGCGAGGCCGGCATCCGCATCACCCTCCTCGACACGGCCTATCTCGCGTCCGGGCTCGGGCGCCGGGGCCGCGGCGAACCGCCCGGTCAGCAGCAGCTCCGCTTCTCCGACGGCACCGCCGAGGCGTGGGCGGAGCGGGCCGACGGGCTGCGGGCGGACGGGGAGCACGTACGTACCGGGGCCGCCGTCCACTCCGTACGGGCCGTGCCCGCACGGGAGTTCGGGCCCGTCGTGGAGTGGGCCGCGCAGCGGTCGGCGCCGCTGCACGTGCACCTGTCCGAACAGACCGCCGAGAACGACGCCTGCCGGGAGGCACACGGCTGCACCCCCACCCGGCTGCTCGCCGAACACGGGGTGCTCGGGCGCCGTACGACAGCCGTGCACGCCACGCACCTCTCCGGTGAGGACATCAAGCTGCTCGGCTCCGCCGCCTCGGGGGTGTGCATGTGCCCGACCACCGAACGGGACCTCGCCGACGGCATCGGCCCGGCCCCCCGGCTGCAGCGCGCGGGCGCCACGCTGTCGCTGGGCAGCGACAGCCACGCCGTCATCGACATGCTCGAGGAGGCGCGGGCGCTGGAGCTGGACGAACGGCTGCGCACCCGCACCCGCGGCCACTGGACCGCCGCCCAGCTGCTGCGCGCCGCCACCGAGGACGGCCACGCGGCGCTGGGCTGGCCCGAGGCGGGCCGGCTGGAGGCGGGCGCGCTGGCCGACTTCACCACCGTCGCGCTGGACTCGGTGCGCACGGTGGGCGCGCTGCCGCGGATGGCAGGGGAGACGGCCGTCTTCGCGGCGACGGCGGCGGACGTCCGCCACACGGTCGTCGCCGGCCGGCACGTGGTGCGGGACGGCCGGCACGCGTACGTACCCGACGTCGCCGGGGCGCTGGCCGACGCGATCGGTGCGCTGCACTAGCCGCGACAGCCGTGGCCCGGTGCCCGGCGAAGCAGGAAGCGATCACGGAGGACGCCACACATGAGCAGCACCCTTGTCACGAACATCCGCAGCCTCGTCACCAACGACCCCGCTCTCGGTACGGGGCCGCTGGGGATTCTGGAGGGGGCCGCCGTGGTTCTCGACGGCGACCGGGTCGGGTGGGTGGGGCCCTCGGCACAGGCGCCCGCCACCGATGAGGTCTACGACGCGGACGGCCGCGCGGCCCTCCCCGGCTTCGTCGACTCCCACTCCCACCTGCTCTTCGGCGGCGACCGCACCGATGAGTTCCATGCCCGGATGTCCGGCCGCCCCTACACCGCGGGCGGTATCCGCACCACGGTCGCCGCGACCCGGGAGGCGAGCGACGAAGAGCTGGGCCGCAACCTGGCCCGCTATCTCGCCGAGGCCCGCCGCCAGGGCACCACCACCCTGGAGACCAAGTCCGGCTACGGCCTCACCCCCGAGCAGGAGGCCCGCGCCCTGCGGGTGGCCGCCGCGCACACCGATGAGGTCACCTACATGGGCGCCCACATCGTCGCCCCCGAGTACGCCGACGACCCCGCCGGCTACGTCGACCTCGTCACCGGACCGATGCTGGAAGCCTGCGCGCCGCACGCCCGCTGGATCGACGTCTTCTGCGAGCGGGGTGCCTTCGACGGCGACCAGGCGCGCGCCATCCTCACCGCGGGGCGCGAGCGGGGGCTGACCCCGCGCATCCACGCCAACCAGCTCTCCCACGGTCCCGGTGTCCAGCTCGCCGTCGAACTGGGGGCCGCCTCCGCCGACCACTGCACCCACCTCGGCGACGCCGACGTGGACGCCCTGAGCCAGACCGCCGACACGGTCGCCACGCTGCTTCCGGGATGCGAGTTCTCCACCCGTGCCGTGTATCCCGACGCCCGCCGGCTGCTCGACGCGGGCGCCACGGTCGCGCTGTCCACCGACTGCAACCCCGGTTCGTCCTTCACCTCGTCGATGCCCTTCTGCGTCGCGATCGCCGTACGCGAGATGGGGATGACCCCGGACGAGGCCGTCTGGTCCGCGACCGCGGGCGGCGCACGCGCGCTGCGCCGCACCGACATCGGCCGCGTCACGCCGGGCGGCTACGCCGACCTGGCCCTGCTGGACGCCCCGTCCCACGTTCACCTCGCGTACCGCCCGGGCGTCCCGCTGGTGACGGAGGTGTGGCGGCGTGGCGTGCCCCTCCGCCCATGAGGCCCGCCCTGGCCGCCGGCGGTCAGTCGCCGGTGCGGTGCAGGCGGACCACCGGGATGTCGCGGTCGGTCTTCTTCTGGTACGTGGCGTACTGCGGGAAGAGCTCCACGAGCCCCGGCCACACCCGCCGCTTGTCCGCCGCGGACAGCGGCTCCGCGTGTGCGGCGAAGCGTTCGGGTCCGACCCGCAGCCGCACCTCCGGCTTCTCCACCAAGTTCAGGTACCAGGCGGGATGGGCGGGGGCACCGCCGTTGGAGGCGACGACCAGATAGTCCTCGCCGTCGCGGCCGTAGATGAGCACCGTGCGCCGCCAGGTGCCGCTGCGCCTGCCCTGGTAGTCCAGCAACAGGCAGGGAGCACCCATCACGGTGGTGCCCGAGGTGCCGCCGGACTCCTCGTACAGCCTGGCCTGTTGGGCCACCCAGCCGGTCGGGCTGACGACTACCCGATCGCTGCCGCCGCTGTGCCCCATGGTGCTGCTCCTGTCTGTGCGGGTCCGTGTGTGGGTGCCGGAGTGCCCAGGAGACACCGTCCGCATACACGTAGTGGGCCGCTCCGGTACTCCTCGACCGGAACGGCCCACCCACGTACGTGCGTCACCTCGCGTGCGTCACGTCATGTCACGTCACTCGTCGATCATCAGACCCTTGCGCAGCTTGTTCAGGGTGCGCGAGAGCAGCCGGGACACGTGCATCTGGGAGATGCCCAGCTCCTCGCCGATCTCGCTCTGCGTCATGTTGGCGACGAACCGGAGGGAGAGGATCGTGCGGTCGCGAGCCGGGAGTTCGGCGATCAGGGGCTTGAGGGACTCGACGTACTCGATGCCCTCCAGGCAGTGGTCCTCGTACCCGATCCGGTCCGCGAGGGCGCCCTCGGTGTCGTCCTCCTCAGGCTGCGCGTCGAGCGAGCTGGCCGTGTAGGCGTTGCTCGCCGCCATGCCTTCGAGGACCTCTTCGGTGGTGATGCTCAGCCGGGCGGCCAGTTCCTCCACGGTCGGGGCGCGGTCGAGGCGCTGGGCGAGCTCGTCGCCCGCCTTGGCCAGGTCCAGGCGCAGCTCCTGCAGCCGGCGCGGGACGCGCACGGACCACGAGGTGTCGCGGAAGAAGCGCTTGATCTCGCCGACGATGGTCGGCATGGCGAAGGTCGGGAACTCGACCCCGCGGTCGGGCTCGAACCGGTCTATCGCCTTGATCAGGCCGATGGTGCCGACCTGGACGATGTCCTCCATGGGCTCACTGCGGGAGCGGAAGCGTGAGGCCGCGAACTTGACCAGGGCGAGGTTGAGTTCGACCAGCGTGTTGCGTACGTACGCGAACTCGTGGGTGCCTTCGCCGAGCGTCTCCAGGCGTCTGAAGAGGGTCTTGGACAGCGCCCGCGCGTCGACCGGGCCCACCTCGTGGTAGGGCGGGATCTCAGGGAGCTGGAGCTGGTCGAGGAGCTCTTCGGCCAGCTCCGGGCCGGTGGATTCCGGCATCTCGTCCGTGCTCTCGCCGGTGCTGGAGTGCTCCGGAGCGGCCGGATCCGCCGGATCCGTGGTGTCCGGTATCCCGTGACCGAGTTGGGGTGACATGGTGTCCTCCGTCGTTCCGGCATATGGCTGCCGAAGCCGTGACGTGCACTGGGAAGTGCGGCGCCTCCAAAGCCGACGCGTTTCTGTGTTTCTATACGCCTACCTGCTCAGGCACAGGGATGGCAAGTGCTTAATGTCCGAATTTGCCCCAATGTGTGGGTTGTTCGGCTACCGGTAGTGTCGCTCAAGGCGTAGGGTTCAGACGGTTTGACGGGGGCAGAAGAGACGGTTTCGGCGAGCAAAAGGGGTGTGCATGGACCGCGGGATGCCCGGGAGTACGAGCCGGGGTCGGCTGACGGTCGACGTCCGGTACCAGGGGAGCAGCGCCGTCGTGACCCCTGAGGGTGAGCTCGATCACCACACCGCGGATCTGCTGTCCGAACCGCTGGAGCAGAGCGTCACGGACGGTTACAGCCGTCTGGTCGTGGACTGCTCACGGCTGGAGTTCTGCGACTCCACGGGACTGAACGTGCTGCTCGGGGCCCGGCTGAAGGCCGAGGCCGCCGGGGGAGCGGTACATCTGGCGGGGATGCTGCCGGTGGTCGCCCGGGTCTTCGAGATCACCGGTGCCGGTGCCGTCTTCACCGTCCACGACGACCTCGACGCCGCGCTGGCGAACGTCGCGGAGGCCTGAGCCGGGAGCACCGCCTGTGTCCGGAGGACTACGCGAGAGTTACGCGTGTCACACCAGTCCGATCCCGTCAGTGGGTGTTCCGGCGGATCCGCAGGGCAGGAGATCCCCTGGATCGGTAAGACTCGGGATGCTGCTCGCTGAACGGGGCACGCGGCGACGAGAGGCACAATCGGTGATCGGTGAGGTGAACCACTGATGAGCACCACCCGGCCGCATCCGGCGGACGACTGCGGCCCGGAGCCCGAGGGCGCCGCGGGGACCGCGGGCGCCCTCCGGGCCGGGGCAGCCGGGGCTGTCACCGGCACGCAGAGCGCTGTGACCGGCTCGCCCGAGGCAGTGACCGGCTCGCCCGAGGCAGTGACCGGCTCGCCCGAGGCGGCCGATGCCTCCAGCGCAGCCGTGCCCCCTGTTCAGTCCGTGCAGACCGCACCGGGAGAGGGCGGGAAGGGACATCCGATGCGCCAGGTGCGCAGGCTGCGGCTCGTCGGCGTCAGTGGCGCTGTACCCCGCGCCCGTGACTTCGTCCGGCAGGCTCTGCAGGACTGGGAGTGGCTGCCAGCCGCCACCGGTGACCAGCGGGCCGCCGCCGAGGACGTCCTGCTGGTCGTCTCCGAGCTGGTGACGAACGCGTGCCTGCACGCCGACGGCCCCGAAGAGCTGCGCGTGGGCAGCGGCTCCAAGGTGCTGCGCCTGGAGATCGTCGACCAGGGGAGCGGCGCACCCGCTCCTCGTAATCCCCATCGCCCCGGGCGCCCCGGCGGACACGGCATGTTCATCATTCAGCGGCTGTGTCTGGACTGGGGTGTGGTGCGCAACCCCGAGGGCATGGGCAAGACGGTCTGGGCGGAGCTGGCGGCACCGGGCTGAACCGCCCGCCCACCCGTGCGGCCGGCCGGGCGGCCGGTCAGCCGTCCAGCGCGCCGATCGTCGCGACGGACGGGCCGCGCCGCTCGCACAGCTCCCGGGACACCGATTCCGCGTCCCGCAGCACCCGCACCGCGTTCCGCCACGTCAGCTTGGCCAGGTCCGCCTCCGACCAGCGCCGCCCCAGCAGTTCGGCGATGAGGTGCGGATAGCCGGCCACGTCCGCCAGCTGTTCCGGTACGAACGCGGTGCCGTCGAAGTCGCCGCCGATGCCGAGATGGTCGATACCCGCCACCTCGCGCATGTGGTCGAGGTGGTCGGCGACCGTGGCGGCGTTCGCGAGCGGGCGCGGGTGCGCCTCCTCGTACGCGCGGTGCACCCGCATGCCCTCCTCGCTGGAGTCCAGCGGGTGCAGGCCGTGCGCGCTCATGTTCTCATCGGCGGCCCGCGTCCAGGCGATGGCCGCCGGCAGGACGAACTTCGGTACGAACGTGGCCATCGCCACCCCGCCGTTGCCCGGCAGCAACTCCAGCACGTCGTCGGGGATGTTGCGCGGGTGGTCACAGACCGCTCGCGCCGACGAGTGCGAGAAGAGCACCGGCGCCTCGGTCACCCGCAGCGCGTCCCGCATGGTCGACGCCGCGACGTGGGAGAGGTCGACGAGCATCCCGGCCCGGTTCATCTCCCGCACGACCTCGCGGCCGAACCGGCTGAGGCCGCCGTGCCGTGGCTCGTCGGTCGCCGAATCCGCCCAGTCGATGGTGTCGTTGTGCGTCAGCGTCATGTACCGCACGCCCAGTTCGTGCATTGCGCGCAGCGTGGCCAGTGAGTTGTTGATGGAGTGGCCGCCCTCGGCGCCCATCAGCGAGGCGATGCGGCCCTCGGCGCGCGCCGACTCCAGCTCGTCGGCGGTGGCGACAAGGCGCAGGTCGGCGGGGTAGCGGGCGGCCAACTGCCGTACCACGTCGATCTGTTCCAGGCAGGCGCTGACCGCGCTGTCGCCGGTCAGGTCGGACCGTACGTACACCGACCAGAACTGCCCGCCCACGCCGCCCGCGCGCAGCCTGGGAATGTCGGTGTGCAGATGGGCCGACTGGTCCTGGGCGATGTCGCGGCGGTCCAGGTCGTAGGCCACCTGCTCGCGCAGCGCCCACGGCAGGTCGTTGTGCCCGTCCACCACCGGGTGTGCGGCGAGCAGTTCACGCGCCCGTGCCAGTAAGCCGGCGTCCGACGTCACGGTCATCACTTGCCCCCGAATCCGAATCCTGCCCTGCCGGAGGAGACCTTACTGCGCAGCCGGCGGCCCTTCTCGGTCGCCTCTTCGTTCAGCTCTTCCTGGAACCGCCGCATCCGCTCCTGCAGTTCGGCGTCGTGTGCCGCGAGCATCCGCACGGCCAGCAGGCCCGCGTTCCGCGCGCCGCCCACCGAGACCGTCGCGACCGGCACCCCGGCCGGCATCTGCACGATGGAGAGCAGCGAGTCCATGCCGTCCAGATACTTCAGCGGCACCGGTACGCCGATCACCGGCAGCGGTGTCACCGCGGCCAGCATGCCGGGCAGGTGAGCGGCACCGCCCGCGCCCGCGATGATCGCCCGCAGTCCGCGCCCGGCCGCCTCCTCGCCGTAGCCGACCATCTCGCGCGGCATCCGGTGTGCGGAGAGGACATCGGCCTCGTAGGGCACCTCGAACTCGTCGAGCGCCTTGGCCGCGTCCTCCATGACGGGCCAGTCGGAGTCGGAGCCCATCACGAGGCCGACGAGCGGGCTGCTGTCAGTCGTCATTCGGTGATCGTTCCTCGCAGGTATCCGGCGGCGTGGGCGGCGCGTGCGCGTACGTCGGCCAGGTCGTCGCCGTAGGTGTTGACGTGGCCGACCTTGCGGCCGGGCTTCACGTCCTTGCCGTACATGTGGATCTTCAACTGCGGGTCACGGGCCATGCAGTGCAGATAAGCGGCGTACATGTCCGGGTAGTCGCCGCCGAGTACGTTCGCCATCACGGTCCACTTCGCGCGCGGGCGCGGATCACCGAGCGGGAGGTCGAGCACGGCCCGCAGATGGTTGGCGAACTGCGAGGTGACCGCGCCGTCCTGGGTCCAGTGGCCGGAGTTGTGCGGGCGCATCGCCAGCTCGTTGACCAGCACCCGCCCGTCCCGGGTCTCGAACAGCTCCACCGCCAGATGCCCGACGACGTCCAGCTCCCGCGCGATGCTCAGCGCCAGCTCCTGTGCCCGCACCGCGGTGTCCGGCGGGAGGCCGGGGGCGGGGGCGATCACGGTGTCGCAGACGCCGCCGACCTGGATCGACTCCACCACCGGGTAGGCGACGGCCTGGTCGTGCGGGGAACGCACCACATTGGCGGCCAGCTCCCGTGCGAAGTCGACCTTCTCCTCCGCCAGCACCGGCACCCCTGCCCGGAAGGGTTCGGCGGCCTCGGCGGTGTCGCGTACGACCCAGACGCCCTTGCCGTCGTAGCCGCCCCGCACGGTCTTGAGCACCACGGGTACGGGGAGAGCCGATCCGGTGCCGACCGGCTCCGCCGCGGAATCGGCTGCTGTCAGTTCCGCCGCGAAAGCGTCTGCTGTCAGTTCCGCCGCGAAAGCGGCGACGTCGGCGGGATCGCGCACGATGCGGTGCCGCGGGCACGGCACGCCGATGCCGTCGAGCCGGGCCCGCATGACGCCCTTGTCCTGCGCGTGCACGAGCGCGGCGGGGCCGGGCCGAACGGGAATGCCGTCCGCCTCCAGCGCGCGCAGGTGCTCGGTCGGTACGTGCTCGTGGTCGAAGGTGAGCACATCGCAGCCCCGGGCGAAGTCACGCAGGGTGCCGAGATCGCGGTGATCACCCACGACGACCTCGGGCACCACCAGCGCAGCGGAATCCTGCGGGGTGTCCGAGAGGAGCTTGAATCTGATGCCGAGGGGGATGCCCGCCTCGTGGGTCATACGGGCGAGCTGGCCACCGCCGACCATGCCGACTACCGGGAATGTCACAAGCCCAGCGTATCCGCACACCTTCGCCGCCCGAACCGCACCGGTCCGCCGGTACCATCCGTAGCGGATTGACGAGTACCTGACGAGTGCACCCGGCCCCGACCAGGCCGGGCAGCAGCGGTCGCTCTGACCCGGCGACCGCACTGCGGAAGGTGAGCCCGCTGGTTAGCATGTTGCGGGGGACGGACAACGGCGACCGGAACGGGGCACAGCGAAACTATGGGTGAATCGCGCGCATCGCGCTCACTGCGCTCACCGCCTTCATCACGGGGGCTGCGGGGGCTGTGGGGGCTTCGCTCCCGCCTTCGCCGACTCGCTCGCGAGGCCGCCAAGTTCGGGGCCGTCGGCGCGGTCGGATTCCTGGTCAATGTGGCGGTTTTCAACCTGTGCATCCACACGTTCCAGTTGGCTCCGATCCGTTCCGGTGTGATGTCCCAGGTCGTCGCGATCGGCACCAACTATCTGGGCAACCGTTACTGGACGTACCGGCACACCGACAAGCGCCGTCTCCATCGCGAGACGATGCTTTTCTTCTTCTTCAGCGGCATCGCCCTGGTGATCGAGAACGCGGTGCTCGCGGTCTCCCACTACGGCCTGGACTACACCTCGCCGCTCGCCGACAACATCGCGAAGAACGTGGTCGGTCTGGGCATCGGCACCGTCTTCCGCTTCTGGTCCTACCGCACGTGGGTCTTCCGGGCGGGTTCAGGGGGCCGGATCTTCGGCCGCGGCGGTGGCGCGGCCCGCGACAGCCTCACGGCTGAGGAAAAGGGCGAACACGGGCGGGTACTGCTGAAGTAGCTCCAGCCGTCCGCCGTCCGCCTCCGCCAGATCGCGGGCGACGGCGAGACCGAGGCCGGTGGAATTGCGGCCGCTGACGGTCCGCTCGAAGACCCGTGAGCCCAGTTCGGGGTCGACACCGGGACCCTCGTCCGTCACCTCGACCACGATCTGGTTGCCGGTGACGCGGGTACGCAGGGCGACCGTACCGGCGCCGTGCATCAGGGAGTTCTCGATCAGCGTCGCCAGCACCTGGGCGACCGCTCCCGGGGTGCCCACGGCCCGCAGCCCGGGCCGGCCGGAACGTACGATCGCCCGCCCCTCGTTCCGGCAGGCCGGCTTCCACTCCCCGACCTGCTGCTTGACCACCTCGTCCAGGTCGAACCCGAGGGCCGAACCGGAGCGCGGATCACGCGAGTTGGTCAGCAGCCGCTGGACCACCGCGGTCAGCCGCTCCACCTGGCCCAGCGCGATCGTCGCCTCCTCCTTGACGGTGTCCCGGTCCTCGGGGTCGTCGGTGCCGGCGGTGGCGATGATCTCCTCCAGCCGCATCGACAGGGCGGTCAGCGGCGTACGCAACTGGTGCGAGGCGTCTGCGGCCAGCCGCCGTTCCGCCGTCAGCATCCGGCCGATCCGGTCCGCGCTCCCGTCCAGCACATCGGCGACCCGGTCCAGTTCGGGCACGCCGTAGCGCCGGTGGCGTGGGCGCGGATCCCCGGAGCCCAGCCGCTCGGCGGTCTCGGCGAGATCGGTGAGCGGGGCGGTGACCCGATGCGCCTGCCGTACGGCGAGGATCGCGGCGGCGGCGACGGCGAGCAGTGCGACGGCCAGGATGACCAGGAGCGTGCGGCCGACCTCGTCCCGTACCGAGCTGTGCGACAGGCCCACACGGACCTTCTCGCCGTGCGCCCCGGTCCGCGACGCCTGGATCAGCTCGCCGTCCGGGCGGCCGCCCAGCGTGATGGGGCGCTGCCCGGGCACCTCGATCCGGACATAGCGGTTCTTGGGGATCGTGCCGCCCATCCGCTGCGGTGACACCTTCTCGCCCGCGACGATGCGGCTCTCCACCACCGAGACCAGCTGCAGGGCCTCCGACTTGACGCTCTCCCGCGCGCTGTTCTCGATGGTCCGGGACTCGACGATGATCAGCGAAATACCGAAGACGGCGACGACGACGAGCACGACGGCGAGTGTCGACTGAATCAACCGGCGACGCACGTGTGCACTAGCTCTTCTCGAAACGGAACCCGACGCCCCGCACGGTGGCGATGTAGCGCGGGTTGGTGGCGTCGTCGCCGAGCTTCTTGCGGAGCCAGGAGATGTGCATGTCCAGCGTCTTGGTGGACGACCACCAGGTGGTGTCCCAGACCTCGCGCATGAGCTGCTCACGGGTGACCACCCGGCCCGCGTCGCGCACCAGCACCCGCAGCAGGTCGAATTCCTTGGCGGTCAGCTGCAGTTCCTCCTCGTCCATCCAGGCACGGTGCGACTCCACGTCGATCCGGACACCGTGGGTGGCGGGCGGCTGGACCGGCTCCGCCGCCCCGCCGCGCCGCAGCAGCGCCCGTACGCGCGCGAGCAGTTCGGCCAGCCGGAAGGGCTTCGTCACATAGTCGTCCGCGCCCGCGTCCAGGCCGACGACCGTGTCCACCTCGTCGGCACGGGCGGTGAGGACCAGCACGGGGAAGGAGTGCCCCTCGGTGCGCAGCCGACGGCAGACCTCCAGGCCGTCCATGCCCGGGAGGCCGAGGTCCAGGACGACCAGATCGATTCCGAGCCGCAGCCCCGCATCGAGTGCTGTGGGGCCGTCCTCGCGCACCTCGACCTCGTAACCCTCGCGACGCA
>NZ_JBOHCV010000768.1:0-13991 GCF_050698815.1 Streptomyces sp. | reverse complement strand
CGGCGTCTTCGATGCGGTCGTGATCGGGCTCGGATCCATGCTCGGCGCGGGTGTCTTCGTGGCCTTCGCGCCGGCCACGAGGGCCGCCGGTGGCACCGGAATGCTGATCGCTCTGGCGTTGGCGGCGCTGGTGGCCTGTTGCAACGCACTCTCGTCGGCACGCCTCGCGGCCCTGTACCCCGAGTCCGGCGGCACCTACGTCTACGGTCGCGAGCGGCTCGGCGACACGGCCGGGTTCCTCGCCGGCTGGGCGTTCGTCACGGGCAAGACGGCGAGCTGTGCGGCGATGGCGCTGGCGATCGGCGCCTACGCGTGGCCGTCACAGGCGCGGTGGGTGGCGGTCGCGGCCGTGGTGGCGTTGACAGCCGTGAACCTCGGCGGCATCACTAAGACGGCCCGGCTGACGCGGGTCCTCGTCGCGGTGACGCTCACCGTCCTGGCCGTCGTGGTGGTGGTTGGCCTGAGCGGCGGGGACCTGTCGCTGGGAGACAGCGACGTGACCAGCCCGTACGGCGTGCTCCAGGGTGCCGGGCTCCTGTTCTTCGCGTTCGCCGGGTACGCGCGCATCGCCACCCTCGGCGAGGAGGTCCGCGAACCGGAACGCACCATCCCCCGCGCGATCCCGCTCGCCCTGGGCATCACCCTCGCGGTGTACGCGGCTGTCGCCCTCGCTGCCTTGGCGGTCCTCGGCCCGGACCGTCTCGCCGATGCCACGGCACCGCTGACCGAGGCGGTACGGGCGGCCGGGGCCCCCGAGTTGGCGCCCGTCGTGCGGGCGGGGGCGGCCCTCGCCGCCCTCGGTTCGCTGCTCGCCCTGATCCTCGGCGTCTCCCGTACGACCTTGGCCATGGCCCGAGATCGCCACCTGCCCCATGCTCTGGCCGCCGTCCACCACCGCTTCGGCGTTCCGCATCGCGCCGAGCTCCTCGTCGGTGCGGTCGTCGCCGTGCTCGCCGGCACGGTGGATGTGCGCGGGGCGATCGGGTTCTCCTCGTTCGCCGTCCTGGCGTACTACGCCGTGGCCAACAGCGCCGCCTGGACGCTCGGCCTCGATGAGGGACGCCCGCCCCGACTGGTGCCCGTCGTCGGCCTGGCCGGCTGCGTCGTCCTGGCCTTCGCCCTGCCGCTGGTCTCGGTCGTCTTCGGGACGGCGGTTCTCGGACTCGGCGCGGCGGCGTACGCGGTCCGCCGGGCGGCGGCCCGCGCCGGCTGACGACGGGGTCGGCTATTGAGTGGATCAGTTCGTGACGCGGCGAGGGGCCGCATTGACTGAAGGTGCCTTCACCGCTCAGGGAGAATGAGCGCATGGAGCTTCATGGGGACAAGGTCGTGCTGCGTCCGAAGTCTTCGTCTGGCACAGGTCGCAATGACCTACGCGTCGTAGACGGTTGACCGGTGTCCGACATGGACGACCCATACGGTCAGCTCGCCGTTGTCGATCGTGTAAATCACCCGGTAGTCACCGACCCGGAGCCTACGGCGCTCCGGCTGTGAAACGAGCGCTGTCGTTTTGAAGCCAAGGGGGTCGCTTTCCAGCTCTGCCAGCTTGGTCAGGATGCGGAGGGCTGCTTCGCGGGGAATCTTGCGAAGCTCGGCTTGAGCCTCAGGGCGGAAGACCGTGCGGTAGTCACTCACCGCGCGCCAGGGTTTCCTTCATGACGTCCTCGATGGGTACGCCCGCCGCGCGGTTCGCCATGCGCTCATCGACGATGCGATTGATCTCCTGCTCCTCCAACTGCTGGTACTTACGCAGTAGATCTATCGAGACGACGGCGGCCACCTCCCGCCCGCGTCGCGTGATCACCGTCGGCTGATCATCGCGATCAGCCCGCTCGACCACGTCGGCCAAATGCGCGCGAACGTCGCGGATGGACTCTATGGGCATCTGTGTCATAGATTCAAAGGTACCAGGTGTGTCATGTGTACACACCTTCTCCTGGGTAACGGGTCAGCGGTCAGCCCTCGCCGCGGGCTCCGTGGACGTCCTGGAAGAGTTCCAGTGCGGCGTGGTCCAACGCCCGGCGCACGGCGCCGGTCACCACGACGTGGTCGCCGAGAGCCGAGTTCTTGATCTCCGGTGGGTTCGGGACCAGCTCACCGACAGCGCGCCGGAGTGGTTCGAGGAGAACGTCGCCGGCCTGGGCGACCGCGCCGCCGATGACGACGAGATCAGGGTTCAGCAAGGTGTGCAGCAGGGCGATGACGCGGCCGATCCTGGCCGTCACTTCGTCCACGACGGCGACCGCCAAGGGGTCGCCGCGCCTCGCGGCCGCGAAGACGAGCTCGGCGCTGATCTGCTCGGGGTCGCCGTCGACGGCGTCCGCGAGTGACGCGGCGCGGTCGGGTGCCGGTGCCTTCACGGGAGGCTTCGCGACCCCGGTAGCGACCGCCTCCGCGCCGAGGGTACGGGCGAGCAGGGCGATGCCGTCCGTGTTTCCGACCCCGTCGACCATGCTGAGGAACCCCAGCTCTCCCGCGGCGCCGTGACCGCCCTGGATCGGCCGGCCGCCGAGAAACAGCCCCGATCCGAGCCGTTCACCGGCCAGCAGCTCGACGACGTTGTCCATGCCCTGGGCACAGCCGCGCCAGCGCTCGGCGAGCACAGCGAGGTTCGCGTCGTTCTCGACCAGGACCGGCGCGTCGAATCCGTCGCCGACGACCTCCCGTAGATCGATCTTGGCGAGCCCGGGCAGGTACTTCTCCTCGGCGACGACATGGCCGCTGTCGTCCACGGGACCCGGTACGGCCAAGGCGATGGCGAGCACGGCGGACTTCTCCAGCCCGGCGTCCTCGAGCGTGGCTTCGATCGTGCGCTGCGTCTGGTTGAGCCTGGCCCGGGCTCCGATGTTCCTGCCCCGGAAGCTGTGGGTGTGCTCCGCGAGTGAGTCACCCCTCAGGTCGGCGACGACGGTGGTCACCTTGTTCTGGCCGAGGTCGATGCCGAGCACGAACCCCGCCCTGGCGTTGAACTCGTACTGGCGCGCACGGCGGCCCGGGCCGGAACCACGCTCGGGGGGGCGGTGCTCGATCTCATCGATCCAGCCCCTGCTGATCAGGTGATCGCAGACCGTGTGCACCGTCGGCCGTGACAGTCCGGTGACCGCCATGAGCTCGGTGCCGGTGGCCGGGCCGGTGGCTCGCAGCGCGTCCAGAACGGCGCCGGCGTTGAGGCGGCGCAGCAGCGTCGACGTCGCCGTCGACTCCCGATTGTTCACTGTCTCCCCCTTGACTCCGTGTGGATCTCGAAGCATGCTCCAGAAAAGTCTTTAATAAACGTCGCTCATCAATCTACCCCGCAGGTCTCGCCGACTCGAGGAGAACGACTCATGAAACGAACGCGTGCACTGACGGTAGCCACCGCCCTGATACTCGGCGTGACCGCGTGCGGTACCGGCGGTGCGGGTGGTGGGCAGTCGAAGAAGGCTTCGGAGAAGCTGCCCCCGGGGCAGAAGGTGTCCGGCGAGATCACCTTCTGGCACGCGTACAGCGCGGGCGGGACCGAGGTGAAGCAGCTGGAGACGAAGGTCATCCCCGCCTTCGAGAAGGAGCACCCCGGCACGAAGGTGAAGCCGGTGACCGTGCAGTACGACAAGCTGCACCAGAAGCTGGTCACCGCGGCGGCCGGCGAGTCCCTGCCGGACGTCGTCCGCTCGGACGTCGTCTGGGTGCCCGAACTGGCCAAGCTCGGCGTGCTGGTCCCGCTCAGCGACGCGCTCCCGGACTTCAAGAAGCTGGGCGACCAGACCTACGACGGGGCGCTGGCGACCAACGCCTACAAGGGCAAGCACTACGGCCTGCCGCTGGACACCAACACGAAGGTGATGCTCTACAACGAGCAGGCGTTCAAGAAGGCCGGCGTCAAGAGCCCGCCCAAGACGTTCGACGACCTGCGTGCCGCCGCACCCAAGTTCGCCGCCCGCGACACCTTCGCCGTCGCGGAAGCCGACGCCGCCGGCTGGAACGTACTGCCCTACATCTGGTCCAACGGCGGCGAGATGACGAACAAGGAGATCACGAAGAGCGACGGCTACCTCAACGGGAAGAAGTCGGTCGAGGCCGTGCAGCTCCTGGCCGACCTGTACAAGGAGAAGGCCCTGCCGAAGCTCCTGTTCGGCAACAAGGGCGGCGCGGCCGGCGCCACTCCGGCACCCGAGGGACTGGCCAAGGGAAAGTACGGGCTCATCTACGACGGGCCGTGGACGTACGAGCCCATGGAGAAGCAGTTCCCGAAGTTCAAGATGCAGGGCGCCCCCTTCCCCAGCAGTGACGCCGGCAGCATCAGCGTGGTCGGCGGCGAGAACGTCGTCGTCACCTCGGGGTCGAAGAACAAGAAGCTCGCCGCGGAGTTCAGCCGGTTCATGCTCTCCCCGAAGGCGCAGATGCTGATGGCCGAGACCGGGCAGATCTCGGTGCTCAAGTCGCTGAGCGACGAGATGACCAAGCTCAAGCCCCACTACGGGACGTACATGAAGCAGCTGGAGACCGCGCGGGCCCGGCCCGCGACGCCGTCCTGGACGAAGATCGACGACATCCTGCGCAAGCAGGTCCAGGTGGCGATCCGCGGCGACGTCTCAGTGAAGAAGGCGCTCGACAAGGCCGTCGAGCAGATCGATCCGCTGCTGGCCAAGGACTGAACCAGTGGCGGCACCAACAGCACTGTGCGTGGACACACCACGCAAGGCCGGCCGGCTGCGCCGCGCCGTCCCGCGCGGCACACCGCCGCGCGGGACGGCGGGCGGGCGGACCGACCTCACGCCGTACGCGTTCCTGCTCCCCGGCTTCGCGCTCTTCTGCCTGATCGTGGTCTACCCGCTCGGCCGGGCGCTGCAGATCAGCTTCTACGACTGGGCCGTCGTGCCCACCCAGGTCAGCCAGTTCGTCGGCTTCGACAACTACCTGCGCGGGCTGCAGGACAGCCAGTTCTGGCTGAGCATGACCAACGTCGGCGTGTATCTGGTGGTCACCGTGCCCGGCCAGATCGTGATCGGGATGTTCCTGGCCGTCTTGCTGGACGCGCGGCTGCCCGCCCGCGGCCTGTTCCGGGTGCTGTTCTACATCCCGGTCATCACGAGCTGGGTGGTCGTGGCCCTGCTCTTCAAGTACCTGTTCACCACCGACGGCGGCGCCGTCAACTGGGTGCTGCACGACGTGCTGGGCCTGATCGACCACAACGTCCCCTGGCTGCAGGAGCGTTGGACGGGTCTGCTCGCCGTGTGCGTGCTCGGCGTCTGGAAGGGCGTCGGCTGGGCGATGGTCATCTTCCTCGCCGCCCTCACCGGCGTCCGTACCGAGCTCAAGGACGCCGCCGCCATCGACGGTGCCAACGCCTGGCAGCGGTTCATGAACGTGTCGCTGCCGGCGATCCGCAGAACGCTGCTCTTCGTGATCGTGATGCTGATCATCGGCGGCTTCAACGTCTTCATCTCGATCCTGCTGATGACCGACGGCGGACCGGCGGGAAGCACTGAAGTGCCGCTCACCTACATGTACAAGCAGGCCTTCGAGTTTCTCGACTTCGGTTACGCGTCCGCGCTGTCGTTTCTGCTCGCCATCGCGATCGCGGTCGTCTCCTTCGTCCAGTTCCACCTGTTCCGCGACGACGGCTCCGGAGCCCCGCGATGACCCTCTCACTGCGCGCACCGCGCTCATCCCGTCCACCGCGCCCCACCCGCCCTCGCGCGCACTCGCGCGAGCGGTTCTCCAAAGGGCTGCGCCTCGCGGTACTCGTGGTCGGCGCTCTCGTGCTGATCGCGCCGTTCCTCTACATGACCAGCACGTCGTTCAAGCCACACGCGTACCTGCTGGAGGTCCCGCCGCGGCTGATCCCCGAGGACCCGACGACCGGGAACTACTCGAAGGCCCTGAGCAGTAACAACTTCGGGCGCTACTTCCTGAACTCGACGTACGTCGCCGCCTCCACCACGTTCGTCATACTGGTGCTGTCATCGACGATGGCGTACGCGTTCGCCCGGTTCCACTTCCCCGGCAAGCGCACCCTGTTCGGCGTTCTGCTCGCCGGGCTGATGATCCCGGGCATCATCACGATCGTCCCGCAGTTCATCCTCGCGTCGAACCTCGGCCTGCTGAACTCGCTGAACGGACTGGTGCTGTTCT
Source organism: Streptomyces sp. (assembly GCF_050698815.1). Taxonomy (GTDB): domain Bacteria; phylum Actinomycetota; class Actinomycetes; order Streptomycetales; family Streptomycetaceae; genus Streptomyces. The sequence continues at coordinate 7,877 of NZ_JBOHCV010000768.1, read as the reverse complement.
ACTCCGGCAGCGCCGTCGCCTTCATCACCTTCCTGCTCCGCGCGTTCTTCGAGCGGGTGCCGCAGGCACTGGACGACGCGATGACGATCGACGGCGCGGGGCCGCTGCGCAAGTTCGTCCGCCTCTACCTGCCGATGGTGCGCCCAGCCCTGGCCACGGCGGCGATCTTCGCCTTCCTCGGCGCGTGGGACGAGTTCATCTGGGCCCTGACCGTCATCGACGACCCGGATAAGCGCACGCTGCCCATCGCGATCGCCGCGTTGCAGGGGCAGCACTCCACCCAGTGGGGGATGGTCTTCGCGGCGTCCGTGATCGCGATCGTCCCCGTCCTCGCCGTCTACGTCATCGGCCAGCGGCAGTTCATCGCCGGCATCGCCTCCGGGGCCGTGAAGGACTGACTCCGGCGCCCCCGCCCCGCCCCGCCCCGCCGACCGATACGTACGTACGACTGACTGAAAGAGCACGACTGTGACGACGAGCCTCACCACCACCCTTGCCGACGACCGGGATGACACCACCGCCGACCGGGACTGGTGGAAGTCCGCGGTGGTCTACCAGATCTACCCGCGCAGCTTCGCGGACAGCGACGGTGACGGCATCGGCGACCTCCGCGGCATCATCGGCCGGCTCGACTACCTCGCCCAGCTGGGCGTCGACGTGCTGTGGCTGTCCCCGGTCTACCGGTCGCCGCAGGACGACAACGGCTACGACATCAGCGACTACCAGGACATCGACCCGAGCTTCGGCACGCTCGCCGACTTCGACGAGCTGCTGGCCGGCGTGCACCAGCGCGGCATGAAGCTGGTGATGGACCTCGTGGTCAACCACACCTCGGACCAGCACCCGTGGTTCACCGAATCCCGGTCCTCACCCGACAACCCGAAGCGCGACTGGTACTGGTGGCGGCCGGCACGGGAGGGCATGGACCCGGGCGTTCCCGGGGCCGAGCCGAACAACTGGCGGTCGATCTTCTCCGGGCCCACCTGGCGGTTCGACGAAGCCACCGGTGAGTACTACCTGCATCTCTTCGCGCATACGCAGCCCGACCTCAACTGGGAGAACCCCGAGGTCCGCGAAGCCATCTACACGATGATGCGGTGGTGGCTCGACCGCGGCGTCGACGGCTTCCGGATGGACGTCATCAACATGATCTCGAAGGACCCAGCGCTGCCGGACGGCGTCGTCGACGACGGCGGCACGTACGGCGACGGGGGGCCGTTCTTCCTGTGCGGGCCCCGCATCCACGACTACCTGCAGGAAATGCACCGCGAAGTCTTCGCCGGCCGTGACCGCCCCATCCTCACCGTGGGTGAGATGCCGGGCGTGACCCTCGAGGAAGCCCGGCTCTACACCGACCCGGAGCGCCGCGAACTCGACATGGTGTTCCAGTTCGAGCACGTCGGCCTCGACCACGGGACGAGCAAGTGGGACTCCCGTGAGCTGCGGCTCCGCGACCTCAAGGCGTCGCTGGGGCGCTGGCAGGAGGGCCTGGCCGAGACGGGCTGGAACAGCCTCTACTGGAACAACCACGACCAGCCGCGGATCGTGTCCCGGTTCGGCGACGACGGCGACCACCGGATCCGGTCGGCCGCGATGCTGGCCACCGTGCTCCACCTGCACCGCGGCACGCCGTACATCTACCAGGGTGAGGAGCTGGGCATGACCAACGCGCCGCTCCTCGCCATCGACGACTTCCGCGACATCGAGTCCGTGAACCATCACGCCGAGGCGGTCGCCGCCGGTGCCGAGTCGGCCGACGTGGTGGCCGCGATGCGGCCGATGGCCCGCGACAACTCCCGTACACCCATGCACTGGGACGCCTCGCCGAACGCGGGCTTCACCGACGGAACCCCCTGGATCGCGGTCAACCCGAACCACGCTGAGATCAACGCCGCGGCCCAGCTGGAGGACCCGGCGTCGGTCTTCCACCACTACCGGCGGCTCATCGAGCTGCGCCACAGCGAACCGGCCGTCGCGCACGGCGACTTCACCATGCTGCTCCCGGACGACGACCGGGTGTACGCGTTCACCCGGCGGCTGGGTGACACCACGCTGCTCGTGCTCGCCAACTTCACCGATAGCCCGGTCGTCGTCACCGAGCCGACCGACGCGGCCGAGGGGGCCGACTGGGCCGGGTGGTCCGATAGCGAAGTGCTCCTCAGCAACGTCGGCACGGACTCGGGCCGCATCGGCGAACTCGCACCCTGGGAGGCGACCGTCTACCGACGGGTCGCCACCGGGTGATGCCTGGCCCCGGGTGCCTCACCTGGCGTCCGGGGCCGCCCTGTCGACGCGTCGCAGTATCTGCTCGCTCAGCTGCCAGCGGTCGCTGTCGCTCCGGAAGCGCCACCCCCGTTGGGACCTGATGACCTCTGCCAGCCGCCGCAGCTGTGCTGGGTCGAGGTCGCCGATCATCCCTTCTGTGAGCACCATCGCGTGGTACTGCTCGAACGCGCTGCGCGAGTCCTCGATGGCCGCGAGCGCGGCGTCGAAGTTCCGCAGCTCCTGTCTGGCCTGCATCATGGCGAGCGCGGTGATGCGTTCCTCATCGCTTCCCTCCCGCAGCCAGCGCACGACTTCGGCCGGCTCGAATGACTGCTCCGCCGAGATGCGGCGCGCTCGGGCCACCACTTCGGTCATCGCGCGGGTGCGTTCCGGACCCGCGCGCATCGAGCCGCGCACCGAGCGGTAGTCGGCCGCGATAGGGCCTGCGGCGTCAAGCAGAGCCTGGGCCTCTGTACGCAATCGGTTGGCCGTGTCAGTGTCCCCGCGCCGCTCCGACTCCTCCGCCAGCGCGAACCTTTCCGCCGCCGCCGCCCGCAGCTTGAGCTTGGCGCCACCGAACTCGAGGCTCTCTATGCGATCACCGAGCAGTGCGAGAACCAGCAACACACCGCCGAAGATGAGCAGCACACCCGTGCCCGTGCCGTTCTCGGTCACGAACACCGCGAGCACACCTGTCCCGAAGGACCCGGCGCCGAAAAGGCCCATGAGTGTGCGCACGGTGGGCGTGAACGGAGATGACGTGGGACGCGGTTCCACCGGGGCTCGATTCTGTAGCGGTGCGAGGTCTCGCCGAGAGTAGCGGTCGAGTATCCCGAAGTCACCGCCGTTCAGACGCGGTTCGCGGTCAGGCGCGGTCAGGCGCTGTCCGGCCGCCGTCGCGCCGTCGCCCGGCTCACAGCGGCAGCCAGCCCGGCCACCAGGGCGGTACGTTGTCCGGCGCGCACACGGGGGCCGGGTAACCGGCCGGTGCGTGCTTCCACGCCATGAACGCCCACAGCAGGAGCAGTGAGCCGAGCAGCGCGCAGCCGGCGGCGGCCGTCATGCTCCGGCGCCCGGCGGTGGCGAACACCACCGCCCACACGGCTGTCGCCACGAGCCACAGGGGAATGAAGGCGAGGGCAAGACCCAGTGAGTTCGCGGCCCCGCTCGTACCGATGTCGCAGGAGTTCCAGGCACGGCCGACCAGCGTCACGCCCACGATGCCCGTCAGCAGCCCGCCGACCGGTGCGAACACGCACCCGGCCAGCCACTGTCCGCGGGTTGACGAAGCGCGGGGGCGTGCAGGGCTGTTCACGCTTTGGACCGTATCCCGTTGGGGCTCTCCAGCCACGTCCGCGCCTTTCCCGCACCCCCGCTGGGGAGGCGCGCGGGAACGGCGCTGACTCGTACCGCGGTCGGTCGAACTGTCAGTCGAAGCTGACCCGCTTCAGCCAGAAGTCCAGCAGCTCCGCGTCGCCAAGGACTTCGACCCGGTCGCTGATGGGCGGGAGGCGGCGGAAGAAGACCCGCATCACGTCGGCCATCGGGCCGCGCAGGGCGACGTCCGCCTTCTCGTGGGCCCGCCGGCAGCTGATGCCGTCCTCCGCGAGGGTGATCAGCCACTCCGCGTCGGTGTCGGTGGCGTGCAGGTGGAGGGTGCTGCCGGCGCGCTCACGGAGTGTACGCAGTGAGGGGTTGTGCTCTGCCGCCAGGGGACTGGCGACGATCTCCAGCCACTCGTCGACACAGTCGGCGGCCACCTCCGGGTCGACCTCGAACTCGATCTCCGCCGTGGCGGCCGCGTCCGCGCGGTGCACCACCGCCTCGTTGGCCCGGCGCCGCGCCCAGAAGCCCGCCCGCTGATCCGTGAACCACGTCCACACCCGCTCGTCCTCGCCGGCCGCCCGCAGCTCGTCGACGAGCTGCTGCGCACCCTCGGCCAGCCAGACGTCGAGCGCCTGGGTGTCCGCGTCCGCCTCGACGTCCGTGCCGACCTGCCGGGCGGGGCCGTGGAGGTCGGCGACCACCTCTTCGGGAAGCATCTCCGTGGCCCGGCGCCGGACGGTCTCGGCAGTCCAGAGGTTGCCCACGCCCAGGTGGACGGCGAGCTGGCGGAGCGTCCATTCGGGGCAGGTCGGCACCTGGGTGGGGAGCGTGGCTTCCTGCAGGGTTTCCCGGAACAGCCGGGTCTGCTCGATAATCTCATCGCAATAGCGGTCAAACGCGAAGGTCTTCGGCATGAGACGCAGCCTAGCGAGGGGGACTGACGGAGCCGGGTCCGTTCAGCGCGCGTCGCCGTCGGTGTCTGCCACGAAGTGATCGAACTCGTTGTTCCGTACGCCCAGTACGAACGCGTCCCACTTCGCCTGCGTCGTGGTGACGACGTGGCCCGGGTCGTCACTCTGCCGGATGTGGACGAGGTCGCCCGCTCCCGCCGCGACCTCGATGCACGGGGCCTCCGGGTCCGGGTCGTCCGTCGCCCGTACCCACGTCAGCTCGTCGCCGGCCTCGTCGCCGGCCCCCGCGCCCGCCCCGGACGTCACCGCTTGCGCACCAGCGTGACGCCGTCCCGCAGCGGCAGCATGACCGACTGGACGCGGTCGTCCGCCGTGATGGTGTCGTTGACCTGCCGGATGGCCTTGTCCGCGTCGTCCTGCGCCGCCGGGTCCACGACGCGGCCCCCGCGCAGCACGTTGTCCAGGACGATCAGGCCGCCCTGCCGCATCCGCGGGACCAGTTCCTCGTAGTACGCCGGATAGCCGGTCTTGTCGGCGTCGATGAACGCGAAGTCGATGGCCCGGTCCGTCGGCAGGCCCCGCAGGGTCTCCGCCGCCGGGGCGATGCGCAGGTCGATCCGCTCGGTGAGCGCCGCCCGCTCCCAGTACCGGCGGGCGATGGCCGTCCACTCCTCGGACACGTCGCACGCCAGCAGCCGGCCGTCCTGGTGCAGGCCGCGGGCGATGCAGATCGAGGAGTAGCCGGTGAAGACGCCGATCTCCACCGCGAGCTTGGCGTCGGTGAGCCGCACGAGCATCGTGAGGAACTCGCCCTCGTCGTGCGACACCTGCATCGTCGTCCCCGGCACCACCCGGTGCGTCTCCTCGACGAGGTCGCGGAGGATGCCGTCGGCGGGTGTGGCGTGCGCCAGCAGGTAGTCGTTGAGGGCCGGATTCACGATGTCCATGCAGTACTCCGGTGCCGCACGGCTATACGGCCATGCCGTAGACGATGGTGAAGAGGGTGCCGAGCGAGCCGATGATGAAGACACCGGTCAGGCCCGCCACGATCAGGCCCTTGCCCTGCTCGGCGCTGAAGGTGTCGCGCAGAGCCGTGGCACCGATGCGCTGCTTCGCCGCGCCCCAGATGGCGATGCCCAGGCAGATCAGGATGGCGACGGCCATCACCACCTCGACCATGATCCGCGCCTCGCTGCCGAGCGATCCGAACGGACCCCAGTCGGGTGCGATCCCGCCGATGATGGTGGTGATGTCGCCCTTGTCGGCCGCCAGAAACATCGTGAACTCACCGCCCCATGTCGGAGATTGGAGATGGAGTTGAGGATGGAGATGGAGATGCTGATGCAGATCGGGTGTGGATGCCGTCGCGTGCGTCAGCGGCACGCCTTCCTGGATTCTGTCATGAGTACGGTGGCATGGGCAGCGAACCACGCGCGGATGGGGGATGGTTGAGTGGTGCGCGTGCGTGGTGCTGGGCGTCGGAAGGTGTGGCTGCTGGGCGTCGGCGGCGGCTTAGGGCTGTTCGCCGCGTTCATGGCGCTGCTCGTCGTCGGTACCTACATGGCGGCGGCGAGCATGGGTGGTGCGGGCGGGCGCGCCGTCGGCCTGGCCAAGGGCGCCGTCCCGGCGGCGTACCAGGAACTGGTGCAGAAGTGGGGCATGTTGTGCCCGGCGCTGAGTCCCGCGCTGCTGGCCGCGCAGCTCTACCAGGAGAGCGGCTGGCGCCCGGACGCGCGGAGCAGCGCGCAGGCGCAGGGCATCGCCCAGTTCATCCCGGGTACGTGGGCGGCGCACGGCCTCGACGGTGACGGCGACGGCGACCGTGACGTGTGGGACCCGGAGGACGCGATCCCCTCGGCGGCGAGCTACGACTGCAAGCTGGCGTCGTACGTGAAGGACGCGCCCGGCGACCGTACGGACAACATGCTGGCCGCCTACAACGCCGGCAGCTACGCCGTGATCAAGTACGCAGGTGTGCCGCCCTACCGGGAGACGAAGAACTATGTGGCGACCATCCGGAAGATGGAGCAGAGCTTCGCCTCCACCAAGGGCCGCGTCGATCCGTCGAAGCAGGCCGCGGGTGCCATCTACTACGCGCAGAAGAAGCTGGGCACCCCGTATCTGTGGGGCGGGAACGGCACGGCGGCCGACGGCGGGCGGTTCGACTGCTCGGGGCTGACCCTGGCCGCGTACGAGAGCGTGGGCGTCAAGCTGCCCCGGGTGGCCAACGACCAGTGGAACACCGGCCCGCACCCGAAGCGGGACGAGCTGCTGCCGGGAGACCTGGTCTTCTTCGGTACGGACCTCGGCGATCCCCGCTCGATCGACCACGTGGGCATCTACGTCGGCGGCGGCCACATGATCGACGCCCCGTACACCGGTGCGAAGATTCGCTTCGACCCCATCGATTCGCCGAACTACTTCGGGGCGACGCGTCCGACCGGCGACGGGTGACAGGTGTGTAATCATTGCTCAACGCTGTGTGACAAGGGGCCCCTGAACTGCGACGACGGATCACTCTTCGGTAACGTCCGGGTGATCTTTCGGTAAGAGAGGAACGCCCGGCGCGCCGGGTGGCGTTCTCTTGACGGACCGGATTCCGCTTCCACGACCACGGGGGTCGGCAGCGCGGCAGACGAACGACGAGCAGAGCAGAGTGAAAGGGCAGCAGCGCGATGGCTGAGGCTGTGTGGGACAACCCGGATGTCGGTCTGCTCTACGAGCTCAACGGCCTTGCCACAGCCGCTCCGACCTGGTTCGACCGGACCATGGAGTACGTCGGTGAGTACGGCACCGTCCTCGCGCTGGTGCTGCTGGTCGGGCTCGGCTGGTGGCGGGTCGCGCGCCGCCGTACGACCCGCGAGGACGCTGTCACGGGCGTGGTGGGACTGCTGTGGGCGCCGCTGGCGGCGGCGATCGCGCTGCTGGTGAACATCCCGATCAGGGGCTTCGTCGAGCGGCCACGGCCCTTCGTGGATCACAAGGGGCTGGAGGTCCTGGTCGGCGGCAAGCGCGACTTCTCGTTCGTGAGCGACCACGCCACGCTGGCCATGGCGCTGGCCGTGGGGATCTTCATCGTGCACCGCAGGTACGGGCTGGTGGCCATCGCGCTGGCGGTCCTGGCGGGGTTCTGCCGCGTCTACATGGGCGTGCACTACCCGACCGACGTCATCGGCGGACTCGCGCTCGGCACAGCAGTCGCGTTGCTGCTGGCTCCGGCCGCCGTCTGGCTGCTGACCCCCGTCGTCCGCGCGGTCGCGGGCACCCCGCGGGTGGGCACGCTGGTGTGGGCGGGGGCCGAGGGCGGGGCCGGGTCCGCGCAGGCCGCGGACGGCGCGGCGGCACCGGAGGAGCAGGCACAGGACGGGCCTACGC
>NZ_JBOHCV010000767.1:0-7353 GCF_050698815.1 Streptomyces sp. | reverse complement strand
ATCGTGGTCTATCCGAAGCCTTCGCACAAGGGGCTGACTTACTTGCGAGTAACGACCGGATAACCGAACGGCGGCCGATCAGCATAGGGGGGACACGCAGGGTCGTCGCCCGCGGGGTCCGGAGGGTGGAAGCAACCGGACATCGGCGGAGGAAAGCACGCGCAGGAACTTACTGCGAGTAACAGCGACTGTGATTACCAAGTTTTGGTAAAACACAGCCGCTGATGTCGCCGAATCCCTCAGTCGTGACAGTCCGTGTTCGGACGATTGAGCCGGGTCGCGGGCCCAGAAGCTCAGAACAGCACTCGAGCGAGTGCACCCCGCGCCGTTACTACCCGTGGGTCCTCCGCGCCAATCACCTCGAAGAGCTCCAGGAGCCGTACACGCGCAGTCTCCCGGTCTTCTCCGCCAGACTTTTTCACAGTCTCCACAAGGCGGCCGAAGGCATCCTCCACATGACCGCCCGACATGTCCAGGTCCGCCGCCCGCAGTTGGGCCCCGACATCGCCGGGGCGGTCCGCGGCGTCCTTGCGCACCTGCTGCGCGTCCAGCCCCTGCACCCGGGCCAGCAGCTCGGCCATGGCGAGACCCACCTTGGCCTCGACGTTGCCGGGGTCGCCGGACAGCACGTTCTGGTACGCCTGGATCGCACCGTTCAAGTCACCGGTGTCCAGCGCCTCCTGGGCCGCCACCAGCGCCGGGTCCTCCGGAGCCTCGGGGGCCTCCTGCGGAGTCTCCTCGGCGTCTTCCTCGGCGGCCGCCGCGCCCTGCAGGCCGGTGATGCCGAACCGCTCCTCGGAGACCTGGATCAGCTGGTCCAGGGTCTGCCGTACCTGCGCCTCGGGAGCGGCGCCCTGGAAGAGCGGCAGAGCCTGCCCGGCGACGACGGCGAACACCGCCGGGATGCCCTGGACGCCGAACTGCTGCATCAGCATCTGGTTCTGGTCGGCGTCGATCTTCGCGAGCAGCACGCGCCCGGCGTACTCGCGCGTCAGGCGCTCCAGAACGGGCGAGAGCTGCTTGCACGGCTCGCACCACTCGGCCCAGAAATCGATGACGACCGGCACCTCGGCGGAACGCTGGAGCACCTCCGCCTCGAAGTTCGCCTCATCGGCATCGATCACCAGGCGCACCGGGGCCTCGGAGCCGCCCCGCTCGGCGGACCGGGCCCTGGCCTGCTCCGCCTGCTGCTTGGCCTCTCCGGCCGCCTTCACCGCGGAGAGGTCGACCACTCCGCTCATGGACATATCGCGTCGCTGCATGGGACCAGTCTCCCCCTTTCCCCCGGTGCTGTGTGCCGGGTCCCCACCCGGCGCGTGGTCGTCGCATCGCAGACAACCTTTCCGATACGACTCGTAGCGTAACCCGTAGGGTCCCCGGGCCCACAAGGACCCCCCTCGGAACCCGGTTCCCACCCCCGGCGCTTGCCCCCTGCCTCATACCGCCCGGTATGGTCTGGCGCCATGCCGTGCTCCGCCCCACTCCCCCGCCGTGTCGGCCGGCCCCGCAGTGCCGAGGCCGACGCCGCGATCATGGACGCCACCCGCGCCGCACTGGTCGAGGTCGGCTGGAGCAGGCTGACGATGGGCCACGTCGCCGCCCGAGCCGGCGTCGCCAAGACCACCCTCTACCGGCGCTGGGCCAACAAGGGCGAACTCGTCGTGCACGCGGTCGCGGCTCTCTTCGACGAACTGGACCTGCCGGACCGGGGCAGCCTGCGCGCGGACATAGAGGGCGTGGTGATCTCCTTCGGCAGGCTGCTGCAGCTCCCCGAGACCAACGCCTCACTGATGGCCGTGGTCGCCGAGTCCACCCACGACCCGGCCCTGCGCGAGCCCATCCGCGAGGCGATCGTGGACCGGCAGAAACGGCTCGTCCTGCAGGGCCGCGAACGGGCGCAGGCCCGCGGCGAGCTGCCGCCGGACGCGGGGAACGCCGAGGAGAGCGCGCGCTTCGTCGACCTGATCTTCGACGTGATCGCCGGCGCGGTCGTGCACCGTACTCTGGTCAGCGCGGAACCGGTGGACGAGGAGTGGGCACAGCGGTTCACCACACTCCTCCTCGACGGCCTGGCGGCGGCGTCCCGCCCCCACTGACGCGGCTGCGCCGAGGCGAGCACCACCGGCAGTGGGTGGAGCCGGGCGTGCGGCCGGTTCGGCACCGCCGGTACCCGCCGCCGGGCGTCCCGCCGTCGCGGCGGAGAATTCCTGCCGTGCGGGACCCCGCCGGGACGGCGGAGTCCGGTTCCGCCGCCACGCGGCGAGCAGCCAGTGCGGCGGGATCAACTCCGCGGCTGGCGCGGAAGCGCTGACGCGGAAGGGTCAGAAGACGGGCGGCTCCACGTAGACGCCCCATTCCTCGCGCAGCGCATCGCAGATCTCCCCGAGCGTGGCCTCGGCGCGCACCGCGTCCAGCATCGGTTCGATCATGTTGGTGCCGGCGCGGGCCGCGCCGATCATCTCGCCGAGCGCGGCCGTCACGGCCGCGTCGTCCCGCTGCTTCTTCCGTCCACTCAGATCCCGTACCTGCTCGTGCTCCACCTCGTGGCTGACCCGCAGGATCTCCAGGTCGCCGGTGACCGAGCCGGTGTGGCAGTTGACGCCGACCACCCGCTTGTCGTCCTTCTCCAGCGCCCGCTGGTAGTTGAAGGCGGCCTCGGCGATCTCGCCGGTGAACCAGCCGTCCTCGATCCCGCGCAGGATGCCGGACGTGATCGGCCCGATCGGGTGTTCCCCGGTCGGCACCGCGCGACGGCCACGCTCCTTGATCTGCTCGAAGATCTTCTCCGCGTCGGCCTCGATCCGGTCGGTGAGCGCCTCGACGTACCAGGAACCGCCCAGCGGGTCGGCGACGTTGACGACGCCGGTCTCCTCCATCAGCACCTGCTGCGTGCGCAGGGCGATCTCGGCGGCCCGCTCGCTGGGCAGCGCGAGGGTCTCGTCGAGGGCGTTGGTGTGCAGTGAGTTGGTGCCGCCCAGCACGGCGGCCAGTGCCTCCACGGCGGTGCGGACGACGTTGTTGTAGGGCTGCTGCGCGGTGAGTGAGACGCCGGCGGTCTGCGTGTGGAAGCGCAGCCACTGCGCCTTCTCACTGGTCGCGCCGTACTCGTCCCGCATCCAGCGGGCCCAGATCCGGCGCGCGGCGCGGAACTTGGCGATCTCCTCGAAGAAGTCGACGTGCGCGTCGAAGAAGAAGGACAGGCCCGGCGCGAAGGTGTTGACGTCCAGCCCGCGGCTCAGGCCCAGTTCGACGTAGCCGAAGCCGTCCGCGAGCGTGTACGCCAGCTCCTGCGCGGCCGTGGAGCCGGCCTCCCTGATGTGGTAGCCGGAGACCGACAGCGGCTTGTAGGCGGGAATGTGGCGGCTGCAGTGCTCCATCAGGTCGCCGATCAGGCGCAGATGGGGCTCGGGCTGGAAGAGCCACTCCTTCTGCGCGATGTACTCCTTGAAGATGTCCGTCTGCAGAGTGCCGTTCAGCACGGCGGGGTCCACGCCCTGCCGCTCGGCGGCGACGAGGTACATGCACATGACCGGCACGGCCGGCCCGGAGATCGTCATCGAGGTGGTGACGTCACCGAGCGGAATGCCGTCGAAGAGCACCTCCATGTCGGCGGCCGAGTCGATGGCGACGCCGCAGTGCCCGACCTCGCCCAGCGAGCGGGGATCGTCGGAGTCCCGGCCCATCAGGGTGGGCATGTCGAAGGCGACGGAGAGGCCGCCGCCGCCGGCGGCCAGGATCATCTTGTAGCGCTCGTTGGTCTGCTCCGCGCTGCCGAAGCCCGCGAACTGGCGGATGGTCCAGGTACGGCCGCGGTACCCGGTGGGGTACAGGCCGCGGGTGAACGGGTACTCACCGGGCCAGCCGATCCGCTCGAAGCCCTCGACGGAGTCGCCCGGCCGCGGGCCGTAGACGGGCTCCACGGGGTCGCCGCTGAGCGTGCTGAAGTCCGCGTCCCGCTTACGGGCGGCGTCGTACCGGGCCTGCCAGCGGCGGCGGCCTTCTTCCATCGCGTGTGCGTCCATACGGCAAATTTACTTGGACGTCCAAGTAAATGTCGATGCCGGACGCCCCGGAAGGGGCATCAGTGACGGGGGTTACACCTTGGCGGGAGCGGCGTGCCCGGCCTCGAGCAGCGGCTCGACCTCACGGGCGACCTTGCGCTCGACGAAGAAGGCGGCGGCGGGGATCGTCCCGGAGACCAGCACCCACAGCAGCTTGCCGAACGGCCAGCGTGCCTTCTGGCCCAGGTCGAACGCGAAGACGAGGTAGAGGAGGAAGAGCGCGCCGTGGATCTGGGAGACCACGAGCGTGAGGTCCGCGCCCGTACCGAAGCCGTACTTGAAGATCATGCAGGTGCACAGCACGAGCAGCATCACGGCGGTGACGTAGGCCATCACCCGGTAGCGGGTCAGCACGGACTTCTTCATGGCACGAGCGTAACGGGCCGTTCCGCCCGCTCCTCCGCCGCCCCCGCGGGCCCTGCTCCTCGCCACTCCTCGCCCTACTCCTCGCCCGCGAAGTCCTCCGCGGAGAGCCGCAGCGGCCGGAGCAGCGCGAAGATCTCCCCGCACTCCTCCGCGTCATAGGCGCCCAGCCCGAAGTCCATCGCCATCAGCTCGCGGGTCGCGGCGTCACAGACCTCGCGCCCCTTGTCGGTGATGGAGGCGAGGGTGCCGCGTCCGTCGTCGGGGTTGGGGCGCTTGGCGACCAGGCCGGAGTTGCGCAGCCGGTCGACGGTGTTGGTGACGGAGGTCGGGTGGACCATCAGCCGCTCGCCGATCTTCGACATCGGCAGCTCGCCGGCCCGCGAAAAGGTGAGCAGGACGAGCGCCTCGTACCGGGCGAAGGTCAGCCCGTACGGCTTGACGACCGCGTCGACCTGCGCCAGCAGGATCTGCTGCGCACGCATGATCGAGGTGATGGCGGCCATGGAGGGCACGGACCCCCATCGCTGCTTCCAGAGTTCGTCGGCGCGGGCGATCGGGTCGAACGACAGACTGAGCGGCTTCGGCACGCCGTAAACCCTAGCGGTCGCTCACATGGTGACCAGAGGCGTCTCAGGGTTCGGTCGTCCCGTACGCGGTCCCGTACGCCGTACCGCGCGGACGGCCGCGAGCACGCAGCACGTCCCGACGACCCCCGCGCCCACGACCGCCCAGTGCGGCGGCATGAATTCCGCCGCGAGCCCGCCCACCGCCATGCCCATCCCCTGCGCCGTCATCAGTCCCGCCGACATCACGGTCATCGCACGGGCGCGCAGCTCCTCCGGTACGGCGTCGAAGAACCACCGGTCCAGTCCCAGGGTGTACGCGAAGCCCGAACCCGCCACGAAGAGAGTGGCCAGCGCGAGAGGCAACTCCGGACGCGACGCGAAGAGCAGGAAGGGCAGCAGCAGACACCCGGCGAGCGGCAGCACCAGCCGCTCCCGCGCGGCCGGCCGCAGCAGCCCGCCCGCGGCCAGCTCCGCCGTCACCGCGCCCACCGGCATCGCGGCCAGCAGCAGCCCGACACCGGCCGGACCGGCGCCGGTCTCGGCGGCGTAGGGCGCGGCCAGCCCTTCCGGCACCACGACGAAGGCGGGCGGCAGCCAGCACAGCGCGAGCAGCCCCCGTACCCGCCGGTCGGCGAAGAGGGCACGGGTTCCACCGCGGGCGCGCGCGACGGCGAGCGGCGGGCGCGCTCGCGTACCCACGCCCAGGAGCAGCGCGGAGGCGAGGAATCCGACGACGGTCAGCAGCAGCGCGGTGCGCGGGGTCACTGCGAGCAGGAGCAGCCCGGTCGCCGCGAATCCGGCGATCTGGGCGGCCTGGGCCGAGATCCTGATGAGCGAGCGGCCGAGGACGAAGGCGTCGCCCTTCAGGATCTCGCCGAGCCCGGCAGCACGCACGCCGCCGAAGAGCGGCTGCACGAAGGCGGCGACGGCGCGGAGCGCCAGCAGTCCGGCCAGCGGCATGCCCGGCACCAGCATGGCGGCGACGCACACCGCGCACACCAGGTCGCAGCCCACCAGTACCCGGCGTCCCTCGGACCGCTCGGCGACCGGGGCGAGCAGGGCGCCGCCCATCGCCTGCGGCAGGAAGCCGCAGGCGAAGGTGAGGGCGGACAGCAGCGGCGAAGCGGTCTCGGCGTACACCAGGACCGGCAGCGCGACGTGCGCCACGACGGTGCCCAGCAACGAGAGCACGTGGGCGGCGAAGACGAAACGGAACTCCCGTACCCGGAACACCGCGCGGTAGCCGCCGCTTCCGTCGGGGCGGGACTGCGGGCGGCCGGTTTCCGCTGGCCCGGCGCGAGAAGGCATGCGGGGAGCCTGTCGCGGCCGGCGGGCGCTCTCTAGTCTTTCGGCACCAGCCGAATCACGAGGGGCGGCCATGCCACTGCACCTGGAGTTCGGCGCCGAGGATCTGCTGCGCTGCAGGTTCGCGACGTCCCCGCTGTGCGAGACGCACGAAGCGGTACGCACCCTGCGGCGCACGGAACGGCACAGTTACCACCTGCCGTGGCTGCGGCGGATACACGGCGCGGTCGCGGAGCTGGACCTCACCCCGCTGTGGCTGCTGATGCCGGTAACGGGCGGCTACACCCCGGACTTCCTCGGGCCGCCACCCGCCACCACCGGCGGCCCGCCCGCCACCTTGGACGCCGAACTGGACCAGGTGCGCGCCACCGACCCCGCCCTGGCCCGGGATGAACTGGCCCGCTCCCTGGACTGCACCCCGGGCGCGGCCGAATCCGCGCGCGGCCGGGCCATGCTGGAGGATCCGGCCCGGGCCGTGGCCGAACTGGCCGACCTCACCGAGCGGGCCTGGGAGGCCCTGCTGGCCCCCGACTGGCCGCGCCTGCGCGACCTGCTGGAGGCGGACATCGCCCACCGTTCACGGCAGGTGGCGGAGGGCGGCCTGGAGCGGCTGTTCGCGGACCTGCACCCTGGGCTGTCCTGGCACGAGGGCGCCCTCTCCGTCCGTACTCGCTACCGGGAGCTTCAGGTGCAGGAGCTGAGCGGGCGCGGAGTGATGCTGCTGCCGAGCGTGTTCGTCTGGCCCGATGTGGTGAGCGGCTTCGCCCCGCCCTGGCAGCCCGCGGTGATCTACCCGGCGCGCGGGGTTGGCGGGCTGTGGCAGCGGCCCACCCGTGACTCAGCCAGGGCACTGGCGCGGCTACTGGGCGCCAACCGGGCCGCCGTGCTCAACGAACTGGAGGACCCCGCCTCGACGACGTCCCTGGCGGCCCGGCTCGGCCTCGCCCCGTCCTCCGTCTCGGCGCATCTGAGGGCGCTGCGCGACGCGGGCCTGCTGACCTCGCGCCGGGTGCGCCACCAAGTGCTCTACGAGCGCACCGCGCTGGGCATAGCCC
>NZ_JBOHCV010000766.1:0-1828 GCF_050698815.1 Streptomyces sp. | reverse complement strand
GAGCCCTCCGTCTCCGGCAGTCGTCGCTCGCGCCGGGGGGTCCACTGCTCGTGGCCGAGCCCACGGCCAACCGACTCACCCTCGGGCACATGGGCGCGCACTGGATGCGTCTGACCGCCACGGGCCGCGCTGCGCACGGGTCGGCGCCCCAGCTCGGCGACAACGCCGTGGTGCGGCTGGCCCGTGCCGCCTGCGCGCTGCACGACCACGATTCCTGGCCCTCCCACGCGACGTTCGGCCCGGTGACTGCGAACGTGGGTCTGCTGCGCGGCGGCGTCCAGCCCAACGTCGTGCCCGACTTCGCGGAGATGCTCCTCGACGTCCGCACCGTCCCGGGCGTGGACGGCGACGACGTGCGCTCCGTCGTCTCCGAGCTGGGCGGTGACGGCGTCCGGGTCGAGGACCACGTGGTCCTGCCCGTCGTCGACACGGACGTGCACGACCCGTTCGTCGGTCTCGTGCGCGAGGCTCTGGTCGCCGCCGGCGAGGAGGATGAACCTCGCTCCCCCGCCCGGTACTTCACGGACGCCTCGGTGCTGGCGCGGCTGCTGTCGCCCTCGGAGGACGGTCGCCCGGCGCCCACCGTCGTGCTCGGGCCCGGCGAGCCCGACCAGTGCCACGTTGTCGACGAGTGGTGCTCGGCGTCCAAGGTCGAGGCCGCCGTGGAGATCTACCGCCAGCTGTTCGACCAGTGGTGCCGCGGCCGGTGACCCCACACCAAGGGAGTCAGCTGACGTCGGCGGATGCCTCGACGTCCCCTCTCACGCTGCGCTGCCCACGGCTCCGGAGTCGGTAACGGATGTCTCATAACCCCTGGTCACATCGGCGGCGCGAGGCGGCGGCTCTCAGAAAGCCGCCGTCGCGGCGGCGTGATGAGGTGCAGGTCGAGGATCTCCGGCCGCGGAGCGACGCCTGGGCCGCCCGCCCGCACCCAGGCGGTGACGTCCTCGGTCGCGTCCGGATTGTTGACCAGCCCCAGCCAGACGGGTCGGGCGCCGGCGGCACGACCGCCGGTGGAAGGCTGTACGACGATGACGTTGGCCTGGTCGCATACGTCCAGACAGGCGGACACGCGAACAGGCGCCTCCTCCCGCAGGCGCGCCGTCTGCGCCGCGTGATCCAGTCCGGTCACCTTGGGGCTGCCGCAGCAGCAGTCCCGGCACACGACGATCCGGCACGGCACCAGGCCGGCCGTATCCGCTGCCTCCGCGTCGTCGGACGCCTCATCGACCGATGTCCCGGGCACGCCGAACCTGCCCTCTCTCCGGGGAAATCCGCCCCGGTACTTCGAGGAGGCGACCGCGTGAGTCTCCTGGCTCTCGGGTCAAGGTTCGTCCCCGCCTTCCCACCCGCCTGGGGCAGTGGCCTGTCGGGGATCCGCTCGCCGATCACAGTGGCGGGACCGCGCCGGATTCACACCGGCTTCCTCGGACCGCCGTCGCCATGTCGCCGGCCATCATTCCATCCGGGTGCCGTCCGCCCCCAAGGGCCTCCGCCCCGGCGCGGATGCGGCACCAGACGTAGCACTGCCCGTGCCGTAAGGGGGGTTCGGCGTGGGCTGACCGGTGCTGTCAGTGGCGTCGAGCCGGTGCGGCGAAGTGCACACTTCCGCTCGTCCTGCGCAGGGCACACCAACGCCATGAAGGTCAACGTGCTGAGCCAGCGGTAAGCAGCGGCCTGGTGGTCGTCGGCGCCGGCATCGTCGGCGCCTCGGTGGCCTATCACGCCGCCCGGGCCGGTGCCGTCGTGACCCTCGTCGACGCCGGGCGGCCGGGCGCCGGCGTGACGGCGGACTCGTTCGCCTGGATCGGAGCGTCCGGCGTACGCA
>NZ_JBOHCV010000765.1:0-2355 GCF_050698815.1 Streptomyces sp. | reverse complement strand
GTGCTCCACCGCGTGCGCCACCCGCTGCGCCGCCTCGGCCGCTTCCGTGCCGAGGTCGCCGATCCGGGCGATGCGCGCCGCCGCCGCGCGCGGGGTCGCCGACTCGTCGGGCACCACCCCGTAGTCCCAGCCGCTGTCGACCAGCTCATGCCAGGCCGCCAGCACCGCATCACCCGGACCGGCTTCCGGATCCGGTCCGGGCGAACCGCGTGCGCCGAGCCGCCGCGCCCGCGTTCGTGCCCGCCACAGCATCGGGAGCAGAGGCAGGCCCAGCACCAGCAGCGCCGCCAGGGTCAGCCCGGCGGCCGTACCGACCGGGAAGCCGCCGTCCGTACCGCCGCTGCCGGGTGCGGGTGCCGCCTGACCGCACTGCGGGTCGAGCCGCTTCTGCTCCGCGGTGCACCGGTCCGTCTCGGAGGGAGTGGGCTGCGGTTCGGGTGTCCGGCCACGCTCGGGCAGCTGCTCAGCCGGGTTCTCACTGACGTCCGGGGAGTCCGGCTGTGCGTAGGGAGGAGCTGAGCCGCGCGTCGGCGTCGGCTCGAAGCGGGTCCAGCCGACCCCCTCGAAGTACAGCTCGGGCCAGGCGTGGGCGTCTTTGAGACCGACCGCCATCCTGCCCTCGCTGTCCGCCGTGCCCGGCGTGAACCCGACGGCGACCCGGGCGGGAATCCCCAGCGTGCGTGCCATCGCCGCCATCGAGAAGGCGAAGTGGACGCAGAAACCCTCCTTCTCTTCAAGGAAGTTGACGATCGCGGCGGAGCCGCTGCCGGCGCGTACCCGGGTGTCGTAGGTGAAACCGCCGTTCAGGGCGAACCAGTCCTGGATGCGGACCGCGCGCTCGTAGTCGTCCGCGGCGCCGCGGGTGACCCGCAGCGCCGTCCGCCGCACCACCGACGGCAGGGACTCCGGCACCTTCGTGTACTCCTGCCTCATCTCCGGCGGCGGCGCCGGAGCATCGCGCAGCTGACGCGCCGTCGGCTGCACGAGCAGGCTCTCCACCTGATAACGCGCGCCCCGCGTCGTCTGTCCGCGGTCGCCGACGAGCGTGCGGCCCGCCGGCTCGAAGCGCCAGCGCCCGTCTATGCGCACCCGGCTGGCCGGGTACGGCATCGGCAGCCAGTTCTGGGAGTACCAGTCGGCCGCCGCCACCGAGCTGCGGACCCGCTGTGTCCGTACGTCGGAGTCCAGACCGGGCGGGTCGGGCAGCGTGCCGGGCACCGCGCCGATGCGGCGCTGCGAAGGCTTCCAGGCGGCTCCGTCGAACTGGTCGAGCGCGACGATCCGCAGATACATCTCCGCGGTGCTCTTCGCATCGGTGCTGTAGGTCAGGGCGGTGCGGTCCTCGGGCTGGTTGAGGCTGTCCTGCAGTGCCACCAGCGGGTTGACCGCCGATACCGTGCCGCTGCCGTTCCCTCCCGCGCCGCTCCCGCCGCTGCGTGCCGCGTCCAGCAGCCCGGTGCCCAGTGAGGGCAGTACCGCGGGCACCGCCAGGGCGATGCCGAGAGCCAGTGCGCCGATCCGCCGCCCGGTGCGTACGGGCGCCATCGCGGGGCCCCGCGGCGCGCCGGGCTGAAACGCGGGTGCCCCCGGTCGCCCCCGGTCGGTGAAGACCCGTCCCCACTGCGACAGCCGCTCGCGGCCCTCGGCGAGCAGGAGCAGCAGATAGCCGCCCGCCGCACACAGGAACCACAGCCACCGCGCGCCGCCCTGCGACAGCCCCGCCGCGATGGAGTAGAGGGCCAGCAGCGGCAGTCCGGCGGGCGCGGCGCTGCGGAACGTCACCGCCAGCGCGTCCACCAGCAGTCCGATCACCAGGACGCCGCCTACCAGCATCAGCCGTATGCCGTCGGTCACCGGTGCCGGTATCGCGAACCGGCCCACGTCCTGACCGCCTTCGGCCAGCAGCCGCCCGAACTCCTCGAAGACGTCGGGGCCCGGCAGCAGCCCGCCGACCGCCACTTCACGCGTGAAGAAGAACGTCAGCAGCAGGAGCGACACCAGCACCTGCGCGGCCACCGTCAGCGGCCGTGCCAGCGGCACGCGGCGCGTTGCCGCGCCCACCAGAGTCTGCACCCCGACCAGCAGCGCCGCCTGCAGCAGCCACGTCGCCGGGTCCACCAGTGGCAGCAGCGCACACGCCGCGGCGATCGTGGCCAGTGCCGCGCAGAGGGCGAGCCGTCCCCGTCCGCTCATCGCGCCAGCCCCTTCAGGGTCGAATTGCCGGCCTCGTGCCAGAGTGCGGGCATGGCCGCCCAGGGGCCGCCCGGCAGCGCGGTCCAGCCCGCCTCGCGCAACAGCCGCAGCGGTGCCGCGTCCGGCGCCTGGGCAAGGGCCGACGGCGGCGCGGTCCCGTCT
>NZ_JBOHCV010000764.1:0-32066 GCF_050698815.1 Streptomyces sp. | reverse complement strand
GCGGGCACGGGTGGCGCGCTCCGGCTCGCGGCGGAGCAGGCGCAGCGCCGCGAGGGCCGCGCCGGTGGCCGCCGGGGCGAGGCCGGTGTCGAAGATGAACGTGCGGGCGGTGTCGATGAGGTGCTCGATCACCCGGGCGGGTCCGAGAATCGCGCCGCCCTGGCTGCCCAGCGACTTGGAGAGGGTGACGGTCGTGACCGTGTCGGCGGCGCCGGCCAGTCCCGCCGCGTGCGGGGCACCGCGACCGCCGTCGCCCAGTACGCCCAGACCGTGGGCGTCGTCGATCAGCAGCGCCGCGCCGTGCGTACGGCAGGCGGCGGCGAGGGCGGGCAGCGGCGCCGCGTCGCCGTCGACGGAGAAGACGGAGTCGGTCACCGCCAGGGCCCGTCCGGTGTGCCCGTCGAGGGTCTTTCGCACGGCATCGGGATCGGCGTGCGGGACGACGGCGGTCTCGGCCCGGGACAGCCGGCAGCCGTCGATGAGAGAGGCGTGGTTGCCCGCGTCGGAGACGACGAGGCTGCCGGGGCCGGTGAGCGCGGTGACCGCCGCGAGGTTCGCGGCGTAACCGGAGGAGAGGACGAGCGCGGCCTCGAAACCGCAGAAGGCGGCGAGTTCGGCCTCCAGCTCGGCGTGCAGGGCTGTGGACCCGGTGACCAGGCGTGAGCCTGTGGCGCCCGCGCCCCAGCGGCGGGCGGCGCTCGCGGCGGCTTCGGTGATCTCGGGGTGGCGGGTGAGGCCCAGGTAGTCGTTCCCGGCCAGGTCCAGCAGTGGGGACTCGGCGGCGCGGGGATGCAGCGTGCGGCGCAGGCCGGCACGGTCCCGGTCGCCGCGGGCCCCGTCGATCCAGGCGAACGGGTCACCCGGGGCCGGCGGACCGGATGACGGGGCGGAGGGGTCGGCGGGGGCCTGGGGCTCCTCGGGCATGGGCGGGCGTCCTCGGGATCCGTTGCTGGTGTGCTGACCGGTCATGCCCCCGCGTCGTACGCGAGGCGTCTTTGTATACGGTCCATAGACCGTAGTCCTTCGAGGGCGGGGCCGCGGTGTGGTGATACACACACCTCCCCGGGGCCGTCTTGTCGGCTCTCTGCTTGGCTCTGAGCGGGGGAATCAGCAAGGATCAGCGTCATGGACCTGCTGAACACGCTGGTGGAGAAGGGGCTTCGGCGCGAGCTGCCGACGCGCGACGAGGCCCGCGCCGTATTGGAGACCTCCGACGACGAATTGCTCGATGTGGTGGCCGCGGCCGGGAAGGTGCGGCGGCACTGGTTCGGGCGGAGGGTGAAACTCAACTATCTGGTCAATCTGAAGTCCGGGCTCTGCCCGGAGGACTGTTCGTACTGCTCCCAGCGGCTGGGCTCGAAGGCCGAGATCCTCAAGTACACCTGGCTCAAACCGGATGAGGCCGCCGCCGCCGCGGCGGCCGGACTGAAGGGCGGCGCCAAGCGGGTGTGCCTGGTCGCCAGCGGCCGGGGGCCCTCGGAGCGGGACGTGGACCGGGTCTCGGAGACCATCTCAGCCATCAAGGACCAGCACGAGGGCGTCGAGGTGTGCGCCTGCCTGGGACTGCTCTCCGACGGGCAGGCGGACAAGCTGCGGACGGCCGGCGCGGACGCCTACAACCACAACCTCAACACCTCCGAGGCGACGTACGGGGACATCTGCACCACGCACGACTTCACGGACCGGCAGGAGACGGTGCGGCAGGCCAAGACGGCGGGTCTGTCACCCTGTTCCGGCCTGATCGCGGGGATGGGCGAGGGCGACGAGGACCTGGTCGATGTGGCCTTCGAGCTGCGCGCCCTGGACCCGGACTCGGTTCCGGTCAACTTCCTGATCCCGTTCGAGGGAACGCCGCTGGGCGAGGAGTGGAATCTGACGCCGCAGCGGGCGCTGCGCATCCTGGCGATGGTGCGGTTCGTCTGCCCCGACGCCGAAGTGCGGCTGGCCGGCGGGCGCGAGGTGCATCTGCGGTCGCTGCAGCCGCTCGCGCTGCATGTGGCGAACTCCATCTTCCTCGGCGACTACCTGACCAGTGAGGGCCAGGCCGGCCAGGCCGACCTGGACATGATCGCGGACGCGGGCTTCGAGGTGGAGGGCACCGGCACCACCACGCTGCCGGAGCACCGGTCCGGGGCGGGTGATCTGGTCGCCGTCCGGCGGCGGGGTGCCGGCACGGAGCTGCCGCCCAATGCCTGAGCGCGGTCCGCGCGGCCCGCGGGGGCGGTACGAGCCTTCCCCGATGACGCCCGACGAGCTGCTGGCACTGGACCGGCAGCACGTCTGGCATCCCTACGGACCCATGCCGGGCCGCACGGAGCCGCTGGTCGTCGAATCGGCGGCCGGGGTGCGGCTGCGGCTGGCCGAGGAGGTCTGCGGGCGGCGCGAGCTGGTCGACGGGATGTCTTCGTGGTGGTCGGCGGTGCACGGCTACAACCACCCCGTTCTGAACGAGGCGGCGCGCGGCCAGCTGGAGCGGATGAGCCACGTCATGTTCGGCGGACTCACCCACGAGCCGGCGGTGCGGTTGACGAAACGACTTGTCGATATCACCCCGGCGGGTCTTGAGCATGTCTTCCTCGCCGACTCCGGGTCCGTCTCGGTCGAGGTCGCCGTCAAGATGTGCCTGCAGTACTGGCGTTCGCGGGGCCGGCCCGGCAAGCGCCGGCTGCTGACCTGGCGCGGCGGCTACCACGGCGACACCTGGCAGCCGATGTCGGTGTGTGACCCCGAGGGCGGTATGCACGAATTGTGGTCGGGGGTGCTGCCGCGGCAGGTCTTCGCCGACGCGCCGCCGGCCGGCTTCGACGCCGGACCTGACGAGGGGTATCTCGGGCGGCTGCGTGACCTGGTGGCGCGGCACGCGGACGAGCTGGCCGCGATGATCGTGGAACCGGTGGTGCAGGGCGCGGGCGGCATGCGCTTCCACTCCCCCGCTT
The DNA here is from genome assembly GCF_050698815.1 of Streptomyces sp. Lineage (GTDB taxonomy): Bacteria > Actinomycetota > Actinomycetes > Streptomycetales > Streptomycetaceae > Streptomyces. Next base: position 29,130 of record NZ_JBOHCV010000764.1, on the reverse strand, counting down.
ACGTACGGGCGCTGCGCGAGGCGTGCGACGAGCACGACGTATTGCTGGTGCTGGACGAGATCGCCACCGGCTTCGGGCGCACGGGTGCGCTGTTCGCGGCTGAGCACGCGGGGATCACCCCGGACGTGATGTGCCTGGGCAAGGCACTGACCGGCGGTTATCTGACTCTTGCGGCGACCCTGTGCACGACGCGGGTGGCCGAGGGGATCTCGCGGGGCGAGGTGCCGGTGCTGGCGCACGGCCCCACGTTCATGGGCAATCCGCTCGCCGCGGCCGTCGCCGACGCGTCACTCGGCCTGCTCCTCGGCCAGGACTGGGCCGGTGAGGTGCGCCGGATCGAGGGCGGGCTGCGGGCCGGGCTGGCGGCGGCCACCCGGCTGCCCGGGGTGCGCGAAGCGCGGGTGCTCGGTGCGATCGGGGTGCTGCAACTGGACCACGAGGTCGACATGGCCGCGGCCACCAGGGCCGCCGTGCGGACCGGTGTGTGGCTGCGGCCGTTCCGCGACCTGGTGTACGCGATGCCGCCGTATGTGACCGGCGACGAGGATGTCGCGCTGATCTGCGCGGCCATGCGCGCCGCGGCGGCGGAAGGATGAGGCCGGTGCACGGGATCCTCGTCGTCACCGGAACCGGCACCGGGATCGGCAAGACGGTGACCACGGCGGCGCTGGCCGCGGTCGCGCTGGGAGCCGGACGCTCGGTGGCCGTGCTCAAGCCCGCCCAGACCGGAGTGGCGGCGGAGGAGCCCGGCGACGTGGCCGAGGTCCGGCGGCTGGCGGGTGAGGCGGTGACGGGCGCCGAACTCGCCCGCTTTCCCGAGCCGTTGGCTCCCGCCACGGCGGCACGCCGGGCCGGCCGGCCGTACGTGCGTGCGGAGACGGTCGCCGAGGAGGCGGAGAAACTGGCCGCCCGGCACGACTTGGTGCTGGTCGAAGGTGCCGGCGGGCTGCTGGTGCGTTTCGACGACGCGGGGACCACGCTCGCGGACGCGGCCCGGCTGCTGGCGGCTCCCGTGCTGGTGGTCGCGGCGGCGGGTCTGGGCACGCTCAACGCGACGGCGCTGACCACGGAGGCGCTTCGCTCCCGGGGCCTGCGTGCCGCGGGTGTGGTCATCGGCGCTCTCCCCGCCGACCCCGACCTGGCGACACGCTGCAACCTGGAGGACCTGCCGGAGGCGGCGGGCACGCCACTGCGCGGTGTGCTGCCCGCGGGTGCCGGGGCCCTGCGGCCCGCGGACTTCCGTGCGGCAGCGGGGAGTTGGCTGTCACCTGAGCTGGGCGGGAGCCGGCCGGACCGCTGAGCCGCCCGTCCGGGCAGCGCGCCGGTGACCCGCGGCTGCGGTGTGCCCGGGCGTGGGCTTCCGCGGACCGGGGGAGAATCGGGCGTGAGGCAACCGAGTCCGACGCGAGGAGCCCCCATGCCCGTACCGGATGCGCCGCCGTCGTGCGACGCCGTACATCATCCGCTGTTCGCACGGTTCTACGTGCGGCTGAGCAACGCCGCCGACGTACGGGCCGGAGTGGGCGCGCACCGGGAGGAGCTGCTCGCGGGGCTCAGCGGGCGGGTGCTCGAGATCGGGCCCGGCAACGGGCTCAACTTCTGCCGCTATCCGACGACGGTCACCGAAGTGGTGGCCGTCGAACCCGAGCGTCATCTGCGGCAGTTGGCCGCCGAGGCGGCACTGCGCGCCCACGTTCCGGTGGATGTGCTGCCGGGGACCGCCGGGTCGCTGCCGGTGGCGAGCGCGTCATGCGACGCGGCTGTCTGCTCGCTGGTGCTGTGCTCGCTCGGCGACGTGCGGCAGGCCCTCGGGGAGGTGCGCCGGGTGCTGCGGCCCGGCGGGGAGCTGCGCTTCTACGAACACGGCCGGGCCGAGGGAAGGCGCGGGATGCTGCGGGTGCAGCGCGCTCTGGACGCCACTGTGTGGCCGCGCCTCTTCGGAGGCTGCCACACGGGAGGGGACCCGGTCGGCGAGATCCGGGCGGCGGGCTTCACGCAGATCTCCTTCCGGCGGCTGATGGTGCCGGAGAAGGGGCCGGTTCAGCCCTCCTCCTTCCATGTGCTGGGGAGCGCGCGCTGTCCGTGAACCGGTCCGTCGGTCGGATCGTGGTGGCGAACCCCGCCGACCCCGGGTCCGCATGGTGAAACCCGCTCGTGGCCTCGGCCGGCCGGGTGCTGGGATACGGGCATGGATGATCTCGCGATACGGGCAGCGACCGACGCGGACCTCGACCGCGTGCTCGCTTTCTGGAAGACCGCCGCCGAGGGCACCAGCATCAGCGACGACACGGACGGCGTGGCCGTCCTGGTCGCCCGCGACCCCGAGGCCCTGCTGCTGGCGGAGCGGAACGGGGAGCTCGCGGGCACGGTCATCGCCGCCTTCGACGGGTGGCGTTGCCATCTCTACCGGCTCGCCGTGGACCCGCGGCAGCGGCGGCAGGGCGTAGCCACAGCGCTGCTGACGGCGGCCGAGCAGCGGTTCGCAGAAGTGGGCGGCCGGCGGGCGGATGCGATGGTCCTCGACCGTAACGCGTCGGGCCGAGGGGCCTGGAGCGCGGCGGGCTACGCCTCGGAACCCCAGTGGAGCCGCTGGGTCAAGCACCTGGTCTGAGGGCATCGGGCCGAACGGGCGGGGAACGCGGGGCCGGGCTGTCCGATTACGATGAACAACTCCCGTCACTCCGCTACCCCGCCCGCAGCCGGGGCAGCCCCGACCGAAAGGTGTGAGAGTCCGCCCATGGGCGACCCTCCCAACAGCACACAGCGCGATGACCGGCATCGCGTGAACCTCTCCTCCGTTGCCGCTCCCGGGGCGGGGGCGCAGCGGTGACCGAGGTGCTGTTCCTCCTTCTGGCGCTCCTGCTGGCGCTGGCCTGCGGTGCTTTCGTCTCGGCGGAGTTCTCGCTGACGACCGTCGAGCGCGCCGACCTGGAGCGGGCCGTGCAGCGCGGTGAGCGGGGCGCGCAGAGCGCCATGGAGGCCGTGCGGTCGCTCACGTTCCAGCTCTCCGGTGCGCAGCTCGGGATCACCGTCACCAACCTCGTGGTGGGCATGCTCGCCGAGCGCTCCATCGCCACGCTGATCGCGGGACCGCTGGAGACGCTGGGCGTGCCGTCCTCGACGTCCTCCTCGGTCGCGCTCGTCATCGCCACGGCCGTCTCCAGCATGGTCTTGATGGTCATCGGCGAGCTGGTGCCCAAGAACCTGGCGATCTCCAGGCCGCTGCCCGTCGCCAGGGCGGTCGCCACTCCGCAGCGTGTCTTCTCCGCCGCCTTCCGGCCGTTGATCCGGCATCTGAACAACACCGCCAACCGCATCCTGGGCCTGATGGGACTGGAACCCACCGAGGAGCTGGCCTCCGCCCGTTCTCCGCAGGAGCTGGTGGCGCTCGCCCGGCATTCGGCGAAGGAGGGCGCGCTGGAGGCGGACACGGCCGACCTGTTCGTACGGACTCTGCACCTGGCGAAGCTGACCGCGGAGAACGTGATGACTCCGCGGGTGCAGGTCACCTCGCTGGAGGTGCAGGCCAACGCCGAGGACGTCGCGAACGCCACCCGGGCGACGGGCCTGTCCCGCTTCCCCGTCGTCCGCGGCGGTCTGGACACGGTCGTCGGCATCGTACGGATCAAGGACGTGCTCGCCGTGCCCGCCGAGGAGCGGATGCGCTACCCGGTGACCGGGCTGATGCGGGAGCCGTTGCTCGTCCCGGAATCGCTGACCGTGGACCGGCTGCTGGACCGGATGCCGGGCGGTGACCGCAGTATCGCGGTCGTCATCGACGAGTACGGCGGCACGGCGGGCGTGGTCACCCTCGAGGACATCATCGAGGAGGTCGTGGGCGAGGTCCGCGACGAGCACGACCCTCAGGAGCCGCCGGACCTGGCGCCGGCCGGCGAGGACCCGGAGGGCCGGCGCGTCTTCGACGCGGACGGCGCCAGCCGCACCGACCAGCTGGCGGCCATCGGGATGCACCCGCCGGAGGGGCCCTACGAAACCCTGGCCGGCCTGGTCGCCACCGAACTGGGCCGCATCCCGGAACGAGGTGACACCACCGACGTCGCGGGCTGGCACCTGGAGGTGGTGGACGCGCGAGGGCGGCGCGCCGCCCGGGTGCGGCTGACCGCTCCGCTGCCCGCCGATGAGGAAGCCGACGACGGGGAGGTCCTGCCGTGACCGCGATCCAGCTGTTCATCGGGCTGCTGACACTGGTCGTCAACGCCTTCTTCGTGGGCGCCGAGTTCTCGCTGATCTCGGTGCGGCGCAGCCAGATCGAACCGCGTGCGGAGGAGGGCGACCGGCGGGCGCGCAGCGTCATCTGGGGCCTGGAGAACGTCTCGGCGCTGCTGGCCGCGGCGCAGCTGGGCATCACGCTGTGCACGCTGGTGCTCGGCGTGGTCGCGGAGCCCGCGATCGCTCATCTGCTGGAACCCCTCTTCAAGTTGCTGGGGGTGCCGGTGGGGCTGACGCACATCATCTCGTTCGTCATCGCGCTGACGCTGGCCACCTACGCGCACATGCTGCTGGGCGAGATGGTGCCGAAGAACATCGCACTGGCCGAGCCGGAGCGTACGGTGCTGGTGCTGGGCCCGCCGCTGGTCGCTCTCTCCCGGGCGCTGAAGCCGGTGATCTTCACGGTGAACGCCTTCGCCAACAGTCTTCTGAAGCTGCTTCGTGTGGAGCCCAGGAACGAGGTGGAGTCGACGTTCTCGGACGACGAGCTGGCTCAGATGGTCGCCGACTCCAGCGAGGCGGGACTGCTGGACGACCGTGCGACGGAGCGGCTGCGTGACGCACTGGAGCTGGGCCGCCGGCCGGTCGGCGCGGTCGCCCGGCCCACCGAGCGGGTGGTGGCGGCGCGGCTGGGGGTGACCCCGGAGGAGCTGGAGCAGCTGTCCGCCACCTCGGGCTTCTCCCGCTTCCCCGTCGTGGACGGCAACGGGCGGGCGCTGGGCTATCTGCACGTCAAGGACGCCTTGGACGCGATGCCCCGCGATGCGGCCTTCCCGTCCACGGCGATGCGGCCGATCGCGCTGGTGCAGGCGTCGATGACGCTGGATGACGTACTGGGCGCGATGCGCTCGAGCCGTACGCACCTGGCGGCGGTGATCGGCGCGGACGGCCGTACCGGAGGGGTGGTCACGATGGAGGACGTGCTGCGTGAGCTGGTAGGCAGGAATCCGCAGGGGAACACGCCGGCCTGACCCCGCCGGGGCACCGCCGGGCCGAAGTGTGAGCGATGACCCGACACACGGCCCGCCCGGAGCAACCGGATAAGATGACTGACCGTGAACAGCGCGTCCCCCGCCTCCCGCTCCTCCGGCGTTCCCGTCATCGGCAGCTTCGCCGCCCTCGGCGACTCCTTCACGGAGGGCATGTCGGACCGCCTCCCGGACGGCACGTACCGGGGGTGGGCCGATCTGCTGGCCGCCCGGCTCGGCGCCCGGACGGACGGTTTCCGCTACGCCAATCTCGCGGTGCGCGGCAAGCTCATCGGGCAGATCGCCGAAGAGCAGGTGGATGTGGCGGCGGCGATGGGCGCCGACCTGGTGACACTGGTCGGCGGGCTCAACGACATCATGCGCCCCAAGTGCGACATGGGCCGGGTGCTGGGGCTGTTGGAGGAGTCCGTGGGGAAGCTGGCGCCCAGCTGCGGACAGCTGGTGCTGATGCGCAGTCCCGGTCGGCGCGGGCCGGGGCTGGAGCGCTGTCGGCCGCGGATGGAGCAGTTGTTCGCCTTCATCGACGAGCTGGCCGGCCGGCACGGTGCGCTCGTCGTGGACCTCTACACGGACGAGTTCCTGGCCGATCCGCGGCTGTGGGCCGAGGACCGCCTGCATCTGACCGACGAAGGGCACCGCAGGGTGGCCGAGGCGGTGTGGCAGCGGCTTGGCCACCCCGCCGAGTCGGACTGGAGGGCGCCGCTGCCGAAAGGCGTGCCGAGGTCCTGGCTGGCCCGGCGGCGCGCGGACGTGCGCTTCACGCGGGAGCACCTGGTGCCCTGGGTCGGGCGGCGGCTCACGGGCCGCTCCTCGGGCGACGGGCGTGCGCCCAAGCGTCCGGACCTGACGTCGCTGGCCTGCGAGGACACCCCGTAGTGGCCGGGGCCCGACCACGTAGAATCGGTCGGCGTGACTGACAAGCCCCGCATTCCGAACGTCCTGGCCTCCCGCTACGCCTCCGCTCAGCTGGCCCGCCTGTGGTCCCCCGAACAGAAGGTGGTGCTGGAGCGGCGGCTGTGGCTCGCGGTGCTGCGGGCGCAGCGGGACCTGGGCGTCGCGGTGCCCGAGGAAGCGCTCGCGGACTACGAGCGGGTGCTGGCCGACGTCGACCTCGCCTCCATCGCGGAACGTGAGAAGGTCACCCGGCACGATGTGAAGGCCCGCATCGAGGAGTTCAACGCGCTGGCCGGCCACGAACACGTACACAAGGGCATGACCTCGCGGGACCTGACCGAGAACGTCGAGCAGCTGCAGATCCGGCTCTCGCTGGAGCTGGCCCGGGACCGCACGGTGGCGCTGCTGGCGCGGCTGGGCAAGCTGGCCGGTGAGCACGCCGAGCTGGTGATGGCCGGCCGTTCGCACAACGTGGCCGCGCAGGCGACCACGCTCGGCAAGCGCTTCGCGACGGCCGCCGACGAACTCCTGGTCGGCTACGGGCGGTTGACAGACCTGCTCGCCCGCTATCCACTGCGCGGCATCAAGGGCCCGGTCGGCACCTCACAGGACATGCTCGATCTGCTGGGCGGCGACGAGGAGCGGCTGGCCGAACTGGAGCGGCGGATCGCCGGCCACCTCGGCTTCGCGCACGCCTTCACCTCCGTCGGCCAGGTCTATCCGCGCTCCCTCGACCACGACGCGGTCAGCGCGCTGGTGCAACTCGCCGGCGCGCCGTCGTCGCTGGCGAAGACGATCCGGCTGATGGCGGGCCAGGAGCTGGTCACCGAGGGTTTCCAGGAGGGGCAGGTCGGCTCCTCGGCGATGCCGCACAAGATGAACACCCGCTCCTGCGAGCGCGTGAACGGACTGATGGTGATCCTGCGCGGTTACGCGTCGATGGCGGGCGAACTCGCGGGCGACCAGTGGAACGAGGGCGACGTCTCCTGTTCCGTGGTGCGGCGGGTCGCGCTGCCGGACGCCTTCTTCGCGTTCGACGGGCTGGTGGAGACGTTCCTGACGGTGCTGGACGAGTTCGGCGCCTTCCCGGCCGTCGTGGAGCGCGAGCTGGACCGCTACCTGCCCTTCCTGGCCACCACGAAGGTGCTGATGGCGGCGGTACGGACGGGGGTGGGCCGGGAGACCGCGCACGGGGCGATCAAGGAGCACGCGGTCGCCTCGGCGCTGGCGCTGCGCGAAGGCGCCGAGGGCAACGAACTGCTGGACCGGCTGGCCGCGGATGAGCGGATCCCACTGGACCGCGGGGAGCTGGCCGCGCTGATGGCCGACCGGCTCTCCTTCACGGGGGCGGCCGGCGGTCAGGTGGGCGCCGTGATCGCCCGTATCGGGGAGGTCGCCAAGCAGCACCCGGAGGCCGCGGGCTACGCCCCGGGGGCGATCCTCTGACGCGACGGGGGCACCGCTGGACGCGGGAGGAGCTGGAGGCCGCCCGTGGCCGGACCGTTCCGGACGTGTCCGCCGAGGATCTCAGAGTGCTCTTCTGTGGCATCAACCCCGGTCTGATGTCGGCGGCGACGGGGCACCATTTCGCCCGCCCGGGCAACCGGTTCTGGCCCGTACTGCACGCCTCGGGCTTCACACCGCGGCAGCTGCGGCCGGAGGAGGAGCGCGAGCTGCTGACCTACGGGCTGGGCATCACCAACGTCGTCGCGCGGGCGACCGCCCGTGCTGAGGAGCTGAGCGCCGAGGAGTACCGCGAGGGCGGCCGGCTGCTGGCCGAGAAGGCCGGCCGCCTGCGGCCCCGCTGGCTCGCGGTGGTGGGCGTCACCGCCTACAGGGTCGCCTTCGAGGACCGCACGGCTCGGATCGGGCCGCAGGAGCGGCTGATCGGCGGCGCGCGGGTGTGGGTGCTGCCCAACCCCAGCGGTCTCAACGCCCGTTGGACACCGCAGACGCTGGCGGAGGAGTACCGGCGGCTGTGCGCCGCGGCGCGTGAGGCGGGCGGCTAGGGCGGGTCGTTCGCGGTGACGGCGGCCAGCAGCTGAAACGGCAGCTCGTCATCCTGCTGCGAAACGCCCAGCGCTATCCACCGGCCCTCGGCCCGCCACACTTCCAGGTAGGGGACACTGCCGCTCAGCTCGTGCCAGGGCTCAGGCATCTCCTCACCCTCCATGCTCCGGATCAGCGTGCTGCGCAGGCTGAAGATCTGCGGCTCACCCCAGCGCCCGGTCAGCAGTGCGCTGAGCCCCCCGCACTCCGCCTCGTACTGCTCCTCGGCCTCCCGCCTTCCGGTGCCCTCGTCATCCCAGAAGCTCTCACTCGTGGCCAACTCGGCGATGTGGAAGCCGGGACCACTGACCACCGCGGCCGATCTGCCGCGCTGCGCCGGGAAGGCACGCGCGCACAGCAGGTCGATCGTCGCGAGGTGGTGGGCGAGAGCGGTCACGGTGTCAGTAAACCGCGCCGCACTGACACATGACAGCGTCTCAGGCATCGCGACGGCGCAGGGCAGCACTCGTCGTGACCGCGGGCAACCGATACGATCCGCCCCACACGCACAGTCAGGGAGGCGGACTTGGCGCGGCTCACCGGCACGGATCCGTCCCTGCTGCGACGGATCAACTCCACCGTTGTGCTGCGCGAGCTCCGCTCGGCGGTCGGCCGGCCGCCGCTGACGCTCACCGATCTGGTGCACGCGACCGAGCTGTCCCGGCCCACCGTCGAGGGGGTGGTCGAGGGCCTGATCGAGACCGGGCTGGTGGCGGAAGCCGAGGAGGCGCCGGGTGGTTCGGCGAGTGCCGCCCGCCGTGGGCGGCCCGCGCGGCGCTTCCGCTTCCGCGCGGAGGCGGGGCACGCGCTCGGAGTCGAGATCGGTTCGCACCGCGTCGCGGCCGTACTCTCCGATCTGACGGGCCGGTTCACGGGCACGGCCACGCACGAGGCGGATGAGAGCGCCACCGCCGACGACAGGCTCGCACAGGCGGACCGTACCGTCGACGAGCTGCTGCGCACGGCAGGAGTGCGGCGCGAGACGCTGCGCGCGGTCGGGGTGGGTACGCCCGGCATCGTGGAGGCAGACGGCACGGTGCGGCTGGGCATGGCTCTGCCGGGCTGGACCGGGCTACCCCTGGGTGAACGGCTGCGGCGGTCCTTCCGATGCCCGGTTCTGGTCGAGAACGACGCCAACGCGGGCGTGGTCGCCGAGCGTTGGAAGGGAGCCGCGACGGGTGCCGAGGACGCGGTGATGGTGCTGGTGGGGCTGAGCCCGGGCGCCGGTTCCCTGATCGGCGGGCGGCTGCACCGCGGCTTCGGCGGGGCGGCCGGGGAGATCGGCGCACTGCACCTGCTGGGGCGCGAGGCCACGCCGGAGCATCTGCTGTCCACGACGGGCGAGCCGCTGCACCCGCTGGACGAGGCGGCGGTCGCCCGGGTCTTCGCCCTCGCCCGCGGCGGTGACGAGCGGGCCGGCCACGCCATGGAACGGTTCGTGCAGCGGCTGGTGCACGACGTGGCCGCGCTGGTGCTCGCTCTGGACCCGGAGCTGGTGGTGATCGGCGGATGGGCGTCCGGGCTGGATGCCGTACTGGACCCGCTACGCGGGGAGTTGGAGCGCTACTGTCTGCGCCCGCCGCAGGTCGCCCTGTCGGTGCTGGGCGAGGCGGCGGTGGCCACGGGGGCGCTACGGCTGGCGCTCGACCAGGTGGAGGGCGAGCTGTTCAGCGTGGAGGGCGCGTCCGAGGGGCGGCCGGGCTGACTCGCCTGCCGCCCGGCGGCCCGCCACAGCCTGCGGCTCAGCCGGCCAGCAGCGCGTCGGAACCGGTGTCGCCGAAGGTGAGCCTGCAGGTGTCGGCGCGGTAGGTGGAGACGGTGACGGCGGCGGTGCGCCCGTCGGCGAGGTAGCGGGTGCTGACGACCAGGACGGGCGCGCCCGGCAGCCTGTCGAGCTGACGGGCGTCGTCGGCGCGGGCGGAGCCGAGCTCCACCGTGCGCTCCTGACCCGCCAGGTCCAGGCGGTGCAGCTCGCGCAGCACGGCGCGGCCCCGGGCGGCGCCGCCGGAGGACTCGATGGCGGGCAGCCCGGGTACGGACGAGAACGGTACGTAGAGCAACTCGGCGGCGACGGGCTGACCGTGCGTCATCCGCGTACGGCGCACCACTTGCACCGGTACGCCGTCGCTCTCGCCCAGCATCTTGGCGACCACGGCGGGCGGTGCGGCCTCCTCGCAGTCGTCGGTCTGCCAGTCGTCGCCCGGCGCACCCGGCCAGCCGTGCCCGGTGGAACCGACGTCGATGCCGAAGCGGGGCGGTGCGACGGTGGTGCCGACGCCGCGTCGGCGCTGCAAGCGGCCTTCCAGCTCGAGCTGTTCGAGGGCCTGGCGCAGCGTGGCACGGGCGACCCCGAAGCGGGCTGCCAGCTCGCGCTCGTTGGGCAGGATCTCGCCGACCGCGAACTCGGAATCGAGCGCGTCGGACAGCACGGTCCTCAGGTGCCAGTACTTCGGCTCCGGCACCGCGTCCACCTGTGTGGTCCCCACAGTGGCCTCCGCATTCCCCGCCTGCCGCCCGGACGGTCATCGCCGGACTTTATGCGTGCTTGTTTCTTAAAGGTTGTTGCGTATGCCCGACGATAGGGCGGCCCGTGTACTTGGTCAAGACCAATCCGTCACCATCTGCCGCTGTCCCGCGAGGCGGCGGGATGACATGATCGATCATCGCTCACTCGCCCTGTGGAGGCATCCATGGCCCAGCAACAGCAGCGGATCACCGTCGTCACCGGTGGCGGCCGGGGCATCGGCGCGGCAGTCGCCCTACGGCTGGCCCGGGCCGGGCACCACATCGGGATCGGCTACGAGCACGCGAGCGAGGCCGCCGAACTGACCGCGCAAGCGGTACGCGCCGAGGGCGTCAGGGCGCTGCCCGTACAGCTCGACACCAGCGTCGAGGAGCAGGTCGAGGAACTGTTCCGCACGGTTGGGGAAGAGCTGGGACCGGTGACGGGGCTGGTGAACAACGCGGGCGTCACCGGGCCGTTGGGCCGCTTCACCGAGACCCCGACGGCCGTGCTGCGGCGGGTACTCGATGTCAACGTCCTGGGCACGCTGTTGTGCGCGCGGCGGGCGCTGCGGGAGATGTCGACGGCGCACGGCGGCGCAGGCGGCTGCGTAGTCAACATCTCCTCCGGGGCGGCGACGCTCGGCGCCCCGGGCGAGTACGTGCACTACGCCGCGTCCAAGGCGGCGGTGGACGCGATGACGGTCGGCCTGGCCAAGGAGTTCGGACCCGAGGGCGTACGCGTCAACTCCGTGCAGCCCGGCGCGGTGCTGACCGGGATGCACGCCGCGATGGGCGACCCGGACCGGGCCTGGAAGAAGGCGGCGACGATCCCCGTGGGCCGCCCCGGCGAACCGGAGGAGATCGCGGGCGCGGTGGCCTGGCTGATGTCGGACGAGGCGTCGTTCACGACCGGTGCCGTCCTGCGGGTCGCGGGCGGGGCCTGACGGACGGTCACGGCCGCAGGTGTGCGACCTTGTCGGGATTGGTGATGGCGTAGACGCACTGGATGCGGCCGTCGGCCACGTCCAGCTGGAGGACCGCCTGCGCGGCACCGTCGCGGGTGGCGAGCACCGCCGGGGAACCGTTGAGTTCGAGGAGGACGAAGCCGAGATCCGCGCTCTGCTCCGCCACGGCGAACAGGAAGCGGCCGACCTTCCCGGCGGAGGTGACGGTGCGCAGCGGCGCCTTGGCCTTGCCGCCGCCGTCGCCGACCAGCCGCGCGTCCGGGGCGAGGATCGCCAGCAGGGCTTCGAGGTCGCCCCGCAGGGCCGCGTCGAGGAAACGCTGGGTGAGCTCACGCTGCTGTTCGGGGTCGACCTCGAATCGGGGGCGGCGCTCGGTGACGTGCCGGCGGGCTCGCCCCGCCAGCTGCCTTACGGCCGCCTCGTTGCGGTCCAGCGCGACGGCGATCTCCGCGTACGGGAACCCGAACGCCTCGCGCAGCACGAACACCGCACGCTCCAGCGGCGACAGCGACTCCAGCACCACGAGCAGGGCCAGGGAGACGGACTCGGCCAGCACCACGCGGTCGGCGGTGTCCGGCACCGGTCCGGAGAGCGCGTCGGTGGCCAGCGGCTCGGGCAGCCACGGGCCGACGTAGGCCTCGCGCCGGGACTGCGCCTGGCGCAGCCGGTCGATGGCGAGCCGGGTGGTGACACGTACCAGGAAGGCCCGCGGCTCCCGTACGTCCTCCCGGTCGGCGGACGCCCAGCGCAGCCACGCCTCCTGGACGACATCCTCGGCGTCGGCGATCCGCCCCAGCATGCGGTAGGCCACGCCCAGCAGCACCGCCCGGTGCTGCTCGACGACCTCGGTCGCGGCGCTGTCGGCCGCCGCGGTGTCATCGGCTCTCACCGGCCCATCATGGCACCCCGGCGCCCCGGTACGGCGGACGGGGCTTCCCCGGCGGACGACTTGCTGACATCGTGTCTACGAACCGAAACGTCGTACCGACCGCGCCCCGCCGACCGGAATCCGACCCTCACGAGGAGTGGCCCATGCCCGCCGTCGCCTCCCCGCACGCGCCCGTCCGCGCGACCGAGTCCTTCGTGCACGTCTCCGCCGCCGGGAAGCCCTCCTTCGATGTGGCGTACGAGCGGCGCGGCAGCGGCGAACCGGTCGTCCTGCTGCACGGCATCGGCCACCACTGGCAGGCCTGGGAACCCGTGCTGACCATCCTCGCCGCGTCGCACGACGTCATCGCCCTGGACCTGCCCGGCTACGGCGACTCACCGCCACTTCCCGACGGCGTCTCCTACGAAATGGGCAGCGTGGTCCCGTTGCTGGCCGAGACCTTCCGGGCGCTGGACCTCCAGCGCCCGCACGTGGTGGGCAACTCGCTGGGCGGGCTGCTGGCTCTGGAGCTGGGCCTGCACGGAGCGGCGCGGTCGGTCACCGCCCTGTCCCCCGCCGGGTTCTGGGCGGGCGCCGAGCGGCACTACGCGTACGCCGTGCTGAAGGGCATGCGCGCGGGAGCCAAGGCCCTGCCCGACGGGCTGGTGCGGATGCTGGCCCGCAGCGCCGCGGGCCGGGCGGCCCTCACCGGAACCATCTACGCCCGCCCCGGCCGCCGTTCGCCGGAGGCGGTCGTCGCCGAGACGCGGTCGATGCGCAACGCCACCGGTTTCGCCCCGACCCTGGCGGCGGGGCGGCTCCCCGGCGTCGTCTTCGACAAGGACCTCCCGGAGATACCGGTGACCATCGGCTGGGGCGAGAAGGACCGGCTGCTGCTGCGCCGCCAGGGTGTGCGGGCGAAGAAGACGATCCCGGGCGCCCGCCTCGCCAGCCTCCCCGGCTGCGGGCACGTACCGATGAACGACGACCCGGCGGTCGTCGCCCGGCTCGTCCTGGACACTGTGGCGACGGTCCGTACACCGGCGGGCTGAGGGCTCGGGGCGCTCAGATCCGCCGCACTGCCGGTACCGCCTCCCCCTCGGGCACCGGCCCCGGCGGCGTGCCGTCGCCGAACGGCCGTCCGCCCAGCCGCTCCCGGTGGTGCGGGGCCAGCCAGCCGGAGGGGTCGGGACCGGCGGGCACGATGCCCGTCGGGTTGATCCCGGCGTGCACCTGGTAGTAGTGCCGCTTGATGTGGTCGAAGTCCACCGTGTCACCGAAGCCGGGCGTCTGGTAAAGATCGCGTGCGTAGGCCCACAGCACCGGGTCCTCGGCAAGCTTCGAGCGATTGCACTTGAAGTGGCCGTGGTAGACGGCGTCGAACCTCACCAGGGTGGCGAACAGCCGGATGTCGGCCTCGGTGATGGTGTCGCCCACCAGGTAGCGGCGGTCCGTCAGGCGTCCGGACAGGAGCTCCAGCCGGCGGAAGACGTCACCGTAGGCGGCCTCGTACTCCTGCTGGCCCGTCGCGAAACCGGCGCGGTAGACCCCGTTGTTGAGGTCGCGGTAGACGCCTTCCATCACCTCGTCGATCTCCTGGCGCCGCGTCCGCGGATACAGGTCGGGGGCGCCGGTCCGGTGCAGGTCCCGCCACTCGGTGGCCAGGTCCAGGGTGATCTGCTGGAAATCGTTGGTGACCAGCCGGCCGCTGGGTACGTCCACCACCGCGGGGACGCTGACCCCGCCCGGATACCCGGTCTCGCGGGCGTCGTACGCCTCACTCAGGTACCGGATGCCCAACACCGGGTCCCGGCCGTCCGGATCGAGGGTGAAGCGCCAGCTCCGGTCGTCCTGCAGCGGGTCGGTGACTGCCAGCGACAGTGCCGGCTCCAGGCCCAGCAGGCGCCGGGACACCAGGGCACGGCCCGCCCACGGGCAGGCCCGGCTGACCACGAGCCGGTAGCGGCCCGCCTCGAGAGGCCAGCCGTCCGCGGCGTCCGCTGTGATCCGGTCCGCGAAGTGGCTCTTGGACCTCTTGAAGGCCTTCCCGCCGTACTCCCGGTTGCCGTCCGTGCCGTCGCCGCTGGGGCTCATCGTCCGATGTCCTTCCTCATGGGTTTCCCCCGGAGCCCTACCCCGGGCCGCGCGGCTCAGCACCGCCGGGTGTGAAGTCAGTGCTCCGCGCTGGACCACTGCCGGGTGCTGAGCACCAGCCGGTAGCCGTCGGGGTCGCGCACCGTGACGCCCCAGGTGTCCCAGTACGGATTGCGCGCGGGGACGCACCGGCCACCGTGCCGCTCGAGCCGGGCCAGCAGGTCGTCGGGTACCGGCCCGTCGAGGTAGATCACCAGCAGGTCCTCCTCCCCGGGACCGGGCAGCACGGGGTGGTGCGGATCACGGGCCAGTTCCAGATGCCAGCCCGCGTACCGCCAGCCGACCATCAGCAGCGCGTACCCGGCGCCCGGCCCCGCCTCCGCCGCCGCGGATTCCTTCCGGAAAAGGACATCGAGGCCGAGCCCCTGAGTCCAGAACCGTTCCGCCGCCGCCAGGTCCCTGGAGGGACGGGCGATGCGGATGTGGGCCCGGCCGTTCACGGGCATGGCGGCTCCTGGTTTCCGATCCGTCCGCGGCCGGCCGGCCGCAGCGAAACCATAGGCGCGGGTGCACTGGTCCGGCATCGGTCGCACGTCCCGGCGGCATCGGTCCGGCGGCATCGGTCCAGCAGCCTAGGCCGGACCGCCACGGTGGTCCGGTGGTCCGGCCGCTGTCCGGTCAGACGATCTCGTCGCTCATCTCGGCGAGTTCTCGGTCACCGCCTGCGCTGTGGGTGGGCGTGGTGTAGGAGTGCCGCCCCGACATCAGCCACCACACGGTGGCCAGCGCCAGTACGCCGACCAGCGCGATGGGCGCGTAGTTGAAGGAGTTGACATCGACGGGATGCGACTGCGGAAGGCAGAAGAGCACTGTCACGAAGACCATCCACGTCACCGCGACCCATCCGATGGGCACCCCCCAGCGGCCGAGGTTCCACTTCCCCTGCTGGAAGCTCCTGCGATGCCGCAGCCGCAGATAGATGGGGATGGCGTAGGCAAGAGTGATTCCGGCGATGGCGGTGATCGCTCCGTAGGCCGTCCTGCTGTACAGAGAGGGCGCGGCCAGTACCGCGGCGATCGCGACGGAGAGCCAGACGGCGCGGCCGGGTGTTCCGTTACGCGGGCTGACCCTGCGCCACTGCCCCGAGAAGGGCAGCGCGCCGTCACGGGAGAAGGCGAAGACCATGCGGCTGGCGGCCGCGACCTCGGCGTTGCCGCAGAAGAGCTGCCCCACGATCACGACGAGCAGCAGCAGCTTCGCGCCGGTGAGTCCCAGCGCGTCCAGGAAGATCTGGGCGGGGGGCACACCGATCGTGCTGCCACGGGTGCCGGCGTAGTCCTGGATGGCGAAGGTCAGGCCTGCCAGCAGGACGAATCCCGCCAGCCAGGACCATCCGATGGCGCGGACGATGCCGCGTGCGGCGCTGACCTCGGCGTTGGTCGTCTCCTCCGACAGATGGGAGCTGGCGTCATAGCCGCAGAAGGTGTACTGGGCGACCAGCAGCCCGATCATGACCACGTACAGCGAACTCGACCAGCCCGTGTCGTTGACGAACTCACCGAAGACGAAGGAGGGCGAGCGGTGGCCGGAGGGTACGAGCGCGAGGGCGCCGACGATCACGGCGACGCCGGCGAAGTGCCACCAGACGCTGACGGAGTTGAGGATGCTCACCAGCCGGACACCGAAGAGGTTGAGGACCGCGTGCAGCAGCAGGATGCACAGATAGATGACCATGACGGTCCCCGGCGACGGTTCGATCCCCCACTGAAGGTTCAGCAGCGCACCGGTGAACAGGGCGGCGCCGTAGTCGATTCCGGCGATGGCCCCGAGAAGCCCCAGGAGGTTGAGCCACCCGGTGTACCAACCCCACCGGCGGCCGCCCAGTTGGCCGGCCATGTAGTAGAGCCCCCCGGAGGTGGGGTAGGCGCTGGTGACCTCGGCCAGTCCCGCGCCGACGAACATCACCATCACGCCCACCGCCACCCAGCCCCACATCATCACCGCGGGCCCACCGGTGATCAGTCCGAACCCGTACAGCGTCATGCATCCGGACAGCACCGAGATGACCGAGAAGCTGATGGCGAAATTGCCGAACGAGCCCATGCGCCGGACCAGTACGGGGTGATAGCCGAGATCGCGCAGCTTGGCGTCGTCGTCGAGCCGGGGGGCCCGGTGCGACCTGGCGGTGGGGTACACGGGAGACCTCCTGAGGGGACGTACGGGGGACGGTCAGCTGATCGCGTCGAAGGACTGGGCGCGCGCCCGCGAGAACTCCTCCTTGGCGGAGTCCGGGTTTTCGGGGTCCGCACCCACCTGCGACCAGGGCTGCTGGGTGAAGTACGGGCCGAGTGCGGTGAAGACCCGTGCCGCGTCCGCCGGCCGGTCCCCCGCCCACAGGGCGTGTGCCAGGTGATTGAGGTCCATGACGGACTGGCCGGCGGGGTCGGTCTGCTCGAACCACGCGTGGAGTGCGGTGCGGGTGTCCAGCGCGACGGGGTCGTGGGCCCACTGCTGGCGCAGCAACAGGTCGTCCGGGTTCCGCGCGAGCTGGCGCCGGAACTGCTCGATGTAGGCGTACAACGGCAGGGCCAGCAGCTCGGATCCGGCCGGAGCCCACGACGACACCCAGCGCACGAAGTCGATCGCGGAGGCGTGCGAGGCGATGGGCCCGGCAGCGCGGGCGTGCAGGAAGTGCAGCATGCGGTGGTGGGCCTCGCGGTTGTACCGGTCGCGTTCGTAGACCCGGTAGAGCAGCCCCCAAGGGCCGGGGGGCAGCATGGGCTCCGCCGCGCGTTCCCGGTGCTCCGCACGCTCCTGACGGTGATCGAGCCGGGCGAGGGCGAGCAGACATATCCACGGCACCGGGTCGGCCGGCAGCCGCTCGGCAGCGGCGTAGCACGCCTGCCGTGCCTCGTTCTCCAGCTCTGCGGCGCTGTGATGGCCGTCCCGGTGGGCACGGACCGCACGCTCCACGGTGACCCGCGCCTGCATCAACCGGGCGTCGGCGTCCCGAGGCTCCTCCCGCAGCCACGCTTGCACCACGTGCGATCCGGCGGCGACCACGCCGAGGACCTGGGTACGGGAGGTCCGGAGCCCCCATGCTCCCCCGGTACGGGTGAGCAGCGTCCTCATCGCCATCCAGCGGCCGGTCCGCAGCTCTTCCACCGCACCGCGCAGTTCGGTGTCGAAACCGGCCGGGCTGTAGAGCGGGCGGGCGAGGCGGCCGTGCCGGTTACCTCGCATCAGCCCCGCCCTGTGGCCCGGTCCGGCCGCCTGCGGAGCGGACCGGAGAAGGAACGCGGTGCGGGGTGCGGCATGGCAAGCGATCCTCAACGGCAGGGGCGGGAGCGGTGCCGCAGGGGAGTCGGTGGCCGGGCGAGCGGGGATGTGCGGCGAGCCCTCGGTTTGTCACTCGAACCTAGCTCCCTGGAGTCGCTTCGTACCAGGGGGGAATGTGATGGTCCTGCGCCGAAACTCCGGTCACCGGAACAGCATTGCGGCCCATGTGGTTTCCTGCCCGTCCGCGCCGCCACGACAGACCCGGAACCACCGGGCCGCCCGGGGCCGGGAGCCGCCCTCTTCTCCGCCGGCTCATACGCGAGGCCCCTCGGATCTCTGCGCCGGCTCTCCCAGGAGCGAAAGGACCTCCCCGGCCCCGCGTCGGCGTTCCGTCGCCACCGCCGCCGCCTCAGCGGCGCCTTCCGTGCCGTCAGCCAGGCCGTTCCCGTCCGGGTACGCCTCCAGCACCAGGTGCGCCCTGCGGGCGGCGGCATCCCGGCGCCCCAGGTCCATCTCCAGCCGGGCGGCCATGAGTTCGGCGGCCGTGCGTTCGTGCAGCGCCGGCTCTCCGCAGCCACGGAAGACGGTGACGGCGTGATCGGCGCAGGCGACCGCCTCCTGGTAGGCGGCGCGGTTGACGGCGTGCTGCTCCGGGGTGCCGGAGTCCTGGTCCGGTGGTCCGTCGGCGGCCCGCAGCAGCAACTCGGCCGTCTGCCGGTAGGTCAGGCCCAGCTCCAGCCGGAGCAGC
Organism: Streptomyces sp.; assembly: GCF_050698815.1. Classification (GTDB taxonomy): domain Bacteria; phylum Actinomycetota; class Actinomycetes; order Streptomycetales; family Streptomycetaceae; genus Streptomyces. The sequence goes on along the minus strand of NZ_JBOHCV010000764.1, from coordinate 10,509 downwards.
AGCCGGTCCTCCCCGTCGTCGCTGCCGCGCAGACCGCTCTCGACCTCGCGCAGCGCGGCGGCCATCAGCTCCACGGCCTTCGTGGCGGCCGCGGCCGGAGCGGCGCCCACGGACGCCGCGCCGTCAGCCGGATCCTCACCGATGGCGATAAATGCGCGCGACCGCAGCGCCTTGACGACGGCGCAGGTCTCACCGAGCGAGCGCCACAGCTCTTCGGCCAGCTCGTACGCCTGCCCGGCCTGGTCGGGCAGGCCGGCCCGCGCCAGCGCTTCGGCGGCGAGATGGGCGAGCATGGCGTGATCCCGCTGGTCCTCCCAGACCTCCGCCGTCTCCGCGGCACGCAGGAACTGCTCGGCCGCCTCCTGGTCATCGCCCAGCAGCGAGCGTGCCTGCCCGAGCCACCAGCGGGCCTGCACCACATCGCCTTCTCCGTGCCGGGACTCGAGGTCCGCCATGGCCGACTCCAGGACGGCCGCCGCCTCTTCGGGGCGGTCCAGCTCCAGGCTGGCGCCGCCCAGCCGGAGCCGCGCGTACGCGCCGAGCCCGGCCGCCTCACCCGCGGTGTCCGCCCAGTGGGCGGCCTCGCGGAGCTGATCGGCCTCTTCCACCGGGCGTTCCTGTGCGGCGAGGACATCGGCGAGCGCGAGGTGCAGCCGCGCGGCCTCCTCGGGAGCGCGCAGCGCCGCCCGCTGCGGATCACCGAGCGCGCCGCGCAGTAGGGAGCCGGCCCGCTCCGCGTCGCCCGTACGCAACAGTTCCTGCGCCAGCAGGAGTTCGGCCCCGGTGGCCTGCCAGGGCCGGCCGGACTCGTGGTAGAGGGCGGCGGCCTCGGCGAACAACGTGGCCGCCGCGGCGTCATCGTCCAGCAGTCCGGCCAGCTGTCCCCGTGACTCGGTCGCGTCGGCGATACGGGCCAGCACCGCGGGCTGAGCGCGGTCCGGGTGGGCGAAGGCGATGAGTTCGGCCAGTTCGGCGTCGAGGGCCGCGGCGGCCCGGCGGGGATCCTCGGCCGTGTCGAGCAGCAGGAAGCGCACCCTGGCACGGGAGAGCAGCACGGCGGTGGTGTGCCGGGTGCCGGCCCGCCGCGCCGAGTGCAGCGAGACGGCCTCGGCGCACAGCGGTTCCAGCTGCGCCAGGGCCTGATCAGGGTTCCCGGCGAAGGCCGCGGCCAAGGCGGCGCGTGCCCGGCAGGCGACCGCCTGGCCGTGCTCACCGGCGTCGACGAAGAGGCCGACCGCCTCGGCGAACCCGACGGCGCCGGCCGCGGGGTCGGTGCGGGCCAGCCGCATGGCGCTGTGATCGAGCAACTCGGCCCGCTCCGCACCGGTCAGCCGGACGCCGGTGCGGGCGACGGCCTCCTCGAGCCGCTGCCAGGCGGCAGGCGCGGAGGGATGGCCGCGTTCACTGAGCCGGCGGGCCTCGGCCAGCAGTCCGCGCGGGTCCTCGGTCTCCGGGGGCGTCATCGGCGCGCCTCGCTGCCGGCAGCGCCGGCGTCCGCCGGGACCGTCCTGCCCGCCCGTGCGTACGTCCGCACGGCCCCCGGTGCGTCACGCTGCCCGGCACCGGGGCCGGCCTGGACGCTGTGCGGTATCCGTTGGTCAGTCATCACGCGAAATCCTAGGCGCGGTCGTACACCGCCACACGTGGTTTGTCCGGAACCCTTCATGCCGTTGCGGCGTCGGTGTTCACTGAGCCCTGTGTTCGGCACCGCGCTCACCGAGGCGTTGCGTGCACCGCCAACGAAGCGGTGGTACGCATCGGTCTGTACCGGCCTGCTCCGTCCATCCGCGATCCAGGAGGCACGTCCATGGCGCACGACGACCCGACCCCCTGCCCCAGCCCGACCAGTGACCGGGCGGGTGCAGCCCCGGGACGACGCTCGGTGCTGCGCGGCTCGCTCGCCGCGTCCGCGGCGCTGTCGCTGCCCGTCCTGTCCGGCGCCGCCCCCGTCCAGGCACTCGCGGGGCGCCCAAGGGCCAAGTGGGGTGTGCAGACGGGCGACGTGACGACGTCCTCCGGCCTGGTGTGGGTGCGCTCGGACCGCCGCGCCCGGATGCTCGTCGAGACCTCGCCGACCGAGTCGTTCCGTCAGGTGCGGCGCTGGCACGGCCCCGTGGTGGGGCCGGAGACCGACTTCACGGGCAGGACGACGGTGCGTGGGCTCCCCGCCGGGGAGCAGATCCACTACCGGGTCACGCTGTCCGACCCGGACGACCCGCGGCGCACCGGTGAGCAGGTGCACGGCACCTTCCGAACCGCTCCGGACCGGCGGCGCGACGGGGTGCGCTTCCTGTGGTCGGGCGATCTGGCGGGCCAGGGCTGGGGCATCAACCCCGACCGCGGGGGCTTTCCCATCTTCGAGGACATGCGGCAACTGGACCCGGACTTCTTCCTCAACAGCGGCGACACCATCTACGCCGACTCCCCCCTCGCGGAAAAGGTCGCGCTCCCGGGCGGCGGGGTATGGCGGAACGTCACCACCGAGGCGAAGTCCAAGGTCGCCGAGACCCTGGCCGAATTCCGCGGCAACTACCGGTACAACCTGCTGGACGAGAAACTGCGCCGCTTCCACGCCCAGGTGCCTTCCATCGTCCAGTGGGACGACCACGAGGTAGTCAACAACTGGTATCCGGGCGAGATCCTGGACGACGCGCGCTATACCGAGAAGAACGTCGACACCCTCGCCGCCCGCTCGCTGCGCGCGTTCAGCGAGTACCACCCCCTCACCTCCCTGCCGCCGGCGGACGAGGACGGCAGGGTCTACCGGGTCGTGCGCCACGGTCCGCTGCTGGACGTCTTCGTCCTCGACATGCGCACGTACCGCAACGCCAACTCGCCGGGCCGGCAGGAGCACGAGACACAGGGCATCCTCGGCGCGGGCCAACTGAAGTGGCTCAAGCGGGAGCTTTCCCGCTCGCGTGCGGTGTGGAAGGTGATCGCCTCCGACATGCCGCTGGGCCTGGTGGTCCCGGACGGAAAGACCGACTTCGAGGGCGTGGCTCAGGGCGACCCCGGCGCGCCCCTCGGACGCGAGCTGCAACTCGCCGAGCTGCTACGGCACATCAAGCGACAGCGCATCACGGGCACCGTGTGGTTCACCACGGACGTGCACTACACCTCCGCACAGCACTACGACCCTTCAAGGGCCGCCTTCAAGGACTTCGAGCCGTTCTGGGAATTCGTCTCCGGGCCGCTGAACGCGGGTGGTTTCCCCGCCCTGAAGCTCGACGGCACTTTCGGACCCGGCCAGTCGTTCATCAAGGCACCGAGCAGAGCCAACGTGCCGCCGTCCGAGGGTGGTCAGTACTTCGGCCAGGTCGACATCGACGGCGAGAACGGCGAGTTGACCGTACGACTGCGGGAGGAGGGCGGTGCGGTGCTGTTCACCAAGGTGCTGGAACCGGGCCGGGTCGGCCAGTGAGCCGATGAGCGTCGCGCCTCCCCGCTATCCCGGCGTCGGGGCGACGAAGCGCGACCCGGCGGACTGGCCCGCGGGCTTCCGCCGGCTGCGGATGCGCGTCCGGCTGGGTTCCGGCGGCGGCGACTTCGGCGCGGCGGCGAGGGCGGTGCTGACGTGGCGGCTGCACCGGGCGGCGGGTGTCGTCGTCGAGACGGACGCGGCGCGGGCCGCCCCGGGTGTCCGGGTCACCGTCGGGCTCGGCCTCGGCGCGCTGCGCGTGTACGCGCCGTGCGAGGTGGTGTGGGCGGTGGAGGGGGAACGCAGCGCCGGATGGGCGTACGGGACGCTGCCCGGTCACCCGGTGCGCGGCGAGGAGGCGTTCCTGGTCAGCCAGGATGCCGACGGTGCCGTCTGGCTGGAGGTGCTCGCCTTCAGCAGGCCGGCGACGTGGTGGACGGTGGCGGCGGGCCCGCTCCTGCCGGTCTTCCAGCGCTGGTACGCGCGGTGGTGCGGCCGGTGTCTGCGGCGGCTCGTGGAAGCGGAAGCAAGCAAGGAGGGGACGGAGAATGGAACGGCGCGGCGCGGGAGAAGGCGGCACGGAAGCAGGGGGCGCTGACCGGCCGGAGGCATCTTTAACTCATCGGCCACAAAGCGTTATTGATCAGGCAATGCCGACGGGTGAGGCTGGCCGCATGACTGACATGTCCCAGAAAGCGAAAGCCTCCGGCTACGGAATCCGGCGCCTCATCAGGGAAGGTGCGCTCACCTGCTGGGCACGGTTGCATCGGCGGCGCACACACGCGCCGCCCCCGCCGCCCGATACCGGCACCGCGGCGCCGGTGGTGCCCCGGGCGGCCGGGGGGACGTCACTGTGGCGAATGCGGACGACCGTACGCGAGGAGCCGGGGACGCTTGCCGCGCTGTGCACGGTCCTGGCGCGGGAGCGGATCGACGTGGTGTCGCTGGAGACCCATCCCCTAGGTCTTCGACCTGGGGAGACCCCAAGCCTCGGCCTCCGCCCCGGGGAGACCCCAAGCCTCGGTCTTCGGCCCGGGGAGACCCCGAGCATGGGGCTCCGCGATGGGGAGGCTTCCGTCGAGGAGACTGTGGACGAGTTCCTGCTGCGGGCACCCGTGGCGCTGGATTCCGCCGAGCTGGTCCGGCTGGTGACCGGCGCGGGTGGCAGCCGCATCTGGATCGAACGGGCCGACCCCCACGAATTGACGGACGGCCCCACCCGGATGCTTCGCCTGGCCACCCGTACCGCGCTCGACACCGCGGAACTGCCGGTCGCACTACGGCAGTTGCTGGGCCGCTGCACGATCCGTACGGCGCCCGCGGTCTCCCTGTCCGGACACCGGCCGGCCGACCCCGTCCCCACGGACGGGGTGCTGGAGGAGACCGTGATGCGGCTGCCCGATCCGGCGGGGGGCGTACTCATCGTCGAACGGCCCCACCTGCCCTTCACACCCGTCGAGTTCGCCCGTGCCGACGCCCTCGTGGAGCTGGACACCCGGCTGGGGACTGGTTCCCGGGTGCCGCGGTCCCGGGACGCCATGAGGCTGCCCGAGGGGCAGCCGGTCACCGTGCGCCGGGCCGGCAGCCAGGACGCCGAGGCCGCCGGCAGGTTGCATGAGCGCTGCTCGGAGCGAACCCTTTCGCAGCGCTACCACGGTCCCGTGGCGGACGCCGACCGCTATCTCGCTCATCTGCTCTCCCCCCGTCACGGCCGCACCCTGGCCGTGGAGACCGCGTCCGGAAAGCTGGTCGCGCTCGGCCACCTGCTGTGGGACGGTGACGAGACCGAGGTGGCCCTGCTCGTCGAGGACGCCTGGCAGCACCGGGGCATCGGAGGTGAACTGCTGCGGCGGCTGGTCGCGTTGGCCCTCGAGGCCGGTTCCCGGAGCGTCTACGCCGTGACGCGGTCCTCCAACACCGCCATGGTCGCGGCGATGCGCGGGCTCGGACTGCCCCTCTCCTATCAGGTGGAAGAGGGCACCCTGGTGATCACCGGAGAGCTGGCCGGCGCCGCCGCTCCCCCGTCACACGTGGTCTGCGCTCCGACCGACCCGAACTGAGCGTCAGGGCCCGGTCCAGGTCGCACCACAGGTCCTCGACGTCCTCCAGGCCGACCGACATCCGCAGCAGCTGTTCGCTGATGCCGGCGCTGTGCCGGTCCTCCTGCGCGACGATCCGGTGACTGATCGAGCCGGGGTGCTGGATCAGGGTGTCGACACTGCCGAGACTGACCGCCGGGGTGATCAGCCGCACCCCGGCGGTCACCGCGTGCGGGTCACCCTCCACCTCGAAGGCGACCATGGCACCGCCCAGCCGCGGGTAGTGCACGCGGGCTACGCGCGGATCGGCCGCCAGCCGCCGGACCAGTTCGGCGGCGGTACGGGACTGCGCCCGTACCCTCACCGGCAGCGTCGCGAGCCCGCGGAGCAGCAGATAGCCCGCGAGCGGGTGCAGCACCCCGCCGGTGGCGAATCTCACCTGCCGCAGCCGGCACGCGAACTCCTCGTCGCAGGCGACGATTCCGCCGAGTACGTCACCGTGCCCGCCCAGGTATTTGGTGGCGCTGTGCAGCACCAGCCGTGCCCCCAGGCCGTGCGGGCGCTGCAGCACCGGGGTGGCGAAGGTGTTGTCGACGAGGAGCGGCACCGAGCCGCAGGAGTCCGCGAGTGCCGCCAAGTCCACTTCGGCGAGCGTGGGGTTGGCGGGGCTCTCCACCACCACCAGGCCGGTGTCGGCACGGATGGCGTCGGCGATGCCCGTTGGATCGGTCCAGGTGACCTCGGTCCCCAGGAGCCCGCTCTCGAGCAGGTGGTCGCTGCACCCGTAGAGCGGACGAACGGCGACCACGTGACGCATCCCCGCCGAGGCCCGCACCAGCACCGTGGCGGTGAGTGCCGCCATGCCGCTGGCGAAGGCCACTGCCGTCTCGGTGCCTTCGAGCCGGGCGAGCGCCGCCTCGAAGCGGGCGACAGTCGGGTTGTCCAGGCGCGCGTAGACGGGCGGCCCGTCCGGACGGGCGCCGGTCGCGGCGAACTCGTCGATCCGAGCTGCCTCGGCCCTGGTGTCGCGTGCGGGATAGGTGGTGGAAAAGTCCAGCGGCGCCGCGTGCAGGCCGAGGGCGGCGAGGTCGTCCCGGCCCGCGTGCACAGCCTCGGTGGCCAGCGATCGGGACGTCGGCATGGTCGGCGTGGTCTGCGTGTTCTCCATGCGGCGATCATGAACAATGACCGGGCTCAGGCAGGTAAAGCCCGTGCTATCTTCGGTGAATGATCGAAACCGTCGCACTTGATCCGGTCGACCTGGAGATCCTGCGGCTGCTGCAGAACGACGCCCGGATGACCAACCGCGATCTGTCCGCCGCCGTGGGCGTCGCGCCCTCCACCTGCCTGGACCGGGTGGCACGGCTGCGCCGCAGCGGCGTGATCCTCGGTCACGAACTGCGGCTTGACGCGGCCAGACTGGGCAGACCACTGGAGGCACTGCTGTCGGTTCAGGTACGGCCGCACCGGCGGGAGTTGGTCGGGCCGTTCGTGGAACGGATCCGGGCACTGCCGGAGTCGCGGGCGCTGTTCCATCTGGCGGGACCCGAAGACTACTTGGTACAGGTGGCGGTGACGGGCACGGCCGATCTGCAGCGGCTGGTGCTGGACGAGTTCACCTCACGCAAAGAGGTGGCGCGGGTCGAGACCCGGCTGATCTTCCAGCGCTGGGAGTGCGGGCCACTGCTGCCGCCGCGCCCATGCTGATGACGCCGGGGCCTCATCCGTACCAGGATGGAGCGCATGTCCGATGTCATGAATGCCGCGCCTCTGCCGCGCCAGGTCGCCGACGCCTACGTCGACGCTCTCGTCCAGCTCGACCCGATCACCGGTACGTATCTCGGAGTGGCCGAGAGCCATAGCCTGCTGCCCGACTTCTCCCCAGCCGGGCAGCAAGCCCTTGCCGAGCTCAGCCGCAACACGCTGCGGCGGCTGTCCGAAGCGGAGGAACGGCCGGGGGCGGACAGTGACGCCGAGCGGCGCTGCGCACGGCTCCTGCGCGAGCGGCTGACCGCGGAACTGGCCGTGCACGAGGCGGACGAGGGGCTGCGCGAGGTCAGCAACCTGCAGAGCCCGGTGCATTCGGTGCGCGGCATTCTCAGTGTCATGCCGTCCGAGACGGTGGCGGACTGGACGGCGGTGGCGCAACGGCTGCGGGCCGTGCCCGAAGCGCTGGAGGGCTATCGGGCGTCGCTGGCCGCCGGGCTGGAGAAGGGGCTCCCCGCGGGTCCGCGGCAGGTCTCCACGGTCATCGGGCAGCTGAGCGAATGGATCGGCGAGGACGGCGGCGGTGACGGGCAGAGCTGGTTCGCGGCCTTCGCCGCCGAGGGACCGGACGCACTGCGCGAGGTGCTGACCGCGGCGGCGGCGGACGCCACGGGCGCGGTCGAGGAGCTGCGCGACTGGCTGCGGGAGGTGTACGCCCCGGGTGTGGCGGGCGCTCCGGAGACCGTCGGACGGGAGCGGTACGCGCGCTGGTCGCGCTACTGGAACGGCACCGATCTGGACCTGGACGAGGCCTACGCGTTCGGCTGGTCGGAATTCCACCGGCTGCTCGCCGAGATGCGCACGGAGGCGGAGAAGGTCCTGCCGGGCGCGGCCACGCCGTGGGAGGCGCTGCGCCATCTGGACACGCACGGCGACGCGGTCGAGGGGGTCGAAGAGGTTCGCGACTGGCTGCAGGGGCTCATGGACGAGGCCATCGAGAAGCTGGACGGGACGCACTTCGAGCTGGCGGAGCCGGTCAAGCGTGTCGAGTCGCGGATCGCCCCGCCGGGCGGGGCGGCGGCGCCGTACTACACGCAGCCTTCGCTGGACTTCTCCCGGCCGGGCCGTACCTGGCTGCCCACGATGGGTGAGACCCGCTTCCCTGTTTACGACCTGGTCTCGACCTGGTACCACGAGGGTGTCCCGGGCCACCATCTGCAGCTTGCGCAGTGGGCCTACGTCGCGGACCAGCTGTCCCGGTACCAGACGACGGTCGGCGGGGTGAGCGCCAACGCGGAGGGCTGGGCGCTCTACGCGGAGCGGCTCATGGACGAGCTGGGCTTCCTGGTCAACGCCGAGCAGCGGCTGGGCTACCTGGACGCGCAGATGATGCGGGCCACCCGGGTGATCGTGGACATCGGCATGCACCTGGAGCTTCAGATCCCGGCCGACTCGCCCTTCCATCCGGGCGAGCGGTGGACGCCCCAGCTCGCGCAGGAGTTCTTCGGTCTGCACAGCGGCCGCCCGGCGGACTTCGTGGAGAGCGAGCTGGTCCGCTACCTGGGCATGCCGGGCCAGGCGATCGGCTACAAGCTGGGCGAACGAGCCTGGCTGACCGGCCGCGAGGCGGCTCGCCGGGCACACGGCGCCGACTTCGACCCGAAGAAGTGGCACATGGCCGCACTGTCCCTGGGATCTCTGGGGCTGGACGACCTGGTGGCTGAGCTGTCGGCGCTGTGAGGAGTGGCCCGGGCCGCACTCCCGCGCCGCGCCGGCGGCGGGAGTGCGACCCGGGTCAACGGGCGAAGCCGCCCTCGGAGTTGATGACCTCGCCGGTGATCCAGCCGGCCTCGTCCGTGCTGAGCCAGGTCACGAGGCGGGCCGCGGTGTCCGGGACCGCCCACCGGCCGTCCGGAAAGAGCGCGGCGACGGCGGCATGGTCCTCGTCCTCGCGGTAACCGGTGTCCACGGGCCCGGGGTTGACCGCGTTCACCGTGATGCGGGGAGCCAGGGCGGTGGCGAGCGTACGTACGGAGGAGGCGAGGGCGCCCTTGGCGAGGGCGTAGCACAGCTCGTCGGGCATGCCGCCGCGGACGTCCTGGCCCGAGGTCATCACCACCACACGGCCCGTCGGCGCGTGTTCCGCGCGCGGCTGCCGGGCGAGCGCCTGTACGAGCAGGATCACCGAACGGGTGTTGACCGCCCAGTGGGCGTCGAGCATCGCCGCGTCGACCGTCTCCAGCGGTCCGTCGCTGCCGCTGAGCGCGTGGTTGGCCACGAGGATGTCGAGCCGGTCACCGCCCAGCGCTCCCGTCGCCTCCGCCAGCAGGCGGGCCGGGGCGCCTGGAGCGGTGAGGTCGGCAGGGCCGTGCGCGACGACCGCACCGGGCACGGCCAGCTCCCGCACCCCGTCGGCGAGTGCTTCCGGCCCGTCCGGGTCCGCACCCCAGGGCTGTGCGGCGTCGTGCGACCGGTGGTGGTGCAGGTAGACGCTCGCTCCGGTGACGAGTGCGCCGCGGCCGCGCAGAGGCAGTGGATCGCGAAGGGCACGGGGGGATGGTGCATCACGGTGCACGGGTTCCAGGGGCATGGCAGGTCAGCCTGGTACACCGCCCGGTCCGCCGTCACCCGGTTTTCCCGGCGGTCCGGTGACGCAGCGCCGAGCCCTCCCGGGACTTGGTGATCTCCAGCTGGGCCGGGATGCGCCGGCGAAGGTCCGCGACGTGACTGACGATGCCGACGCAGCGGTCGCGTTCACGCAGCGAGTCGAGCACGTCGAGGACCTCGTCCAGCGTCTGCTCGTCCAGGCTCCCGAAGCCCTCGTCGATGAACAGGGTCTCCAGCCGGGTGCCGCCGGACTCCTCGGTGACGACATCGGCGAGGCCGAGGGCCAGCGCGAGCGACGCTGCGAAGGTCTCGCCGCCGGAGAGGGTGGCGGTGTCGCGCTCGACACCTGTCCAGGCGTCGATGACATGCAGGCCGAGCCCCGAACGTCCCCGACCGCCCGCCCGTTCGTCGGAGTGGATCAGCGTGTAGCGGCCCGCGGACATCCGGGCGAGGCGGACGCTCGCGGCTGCCGCGACCTGTTCCAGCCGGGCCGCCAGCACGTAGGACTCCAGGCGCATCCGGCGTTCGTTGTCCGCGGAGGTGCCCGAAGCCAGTCCGGCCAGTCGCGCCACCCGTTCGTAGCTCTCCCGCAGCGGGGCGAGGCTGCGGGAGTCGGTGACGGCCTGCCGGGTGAGCCGGTCCAGCTCGCGGCAGCGGGTACGGGCCGCCTCGTCGGCCGCCGACGCCGCGCGCAACCGCCCGGTGGCCTCCTCGACGGCGCGCTGCGCCGTCTCCGGG
>NZ_JBOHCV010000763.1:0-14065 GCF_050698815.1 Streptomyces sp. | reverse complement strand
GCCGCCGGACTGCACGCGACCCGGCCCGACGCCGCGGTCGTCTCCGTCCGCGCGCCGTCGCCCGGCGCCGCCGTGCGCTGGGCCGCGGACTGCCGCGCTGCCGGGCTCCACGTGGGCTGCTTCCGGCCGCCGTCGGTGCCGGACGGTATCTCCCGGCTGCGGCTCACGGCGCGGGCGGACCTCAGCGACGCCCAACTGGCCGCCGCGGTCGGCACGATCGCCCGGACCGCGCCGGTCACACCCGCCTGAGCGCGGCCACCCCTCCCGGTTTCACTCGGGAGGCGCGCCCGGGGGGAGCGTGACCAGGGACGAGCGCCGCTCACCGTCCAGCAGGCGCAGCGCCCGTACCAGCGTCCCGCTGTGCAGCTCGTGCTCGCCGCGCTCGTGCATCAGCGCGAGCGCGTCCCGCAGCGCAGCGGCCTTGCTCACCAGGGCCTGCGCCGCCCGTAGCCCGCGGTATGTGCCCTCCCCCCGGGCCGGATTGATCCGGCCCAGCAGATCGAGCACCTCGAGATAGCTGTCGATGACCTGGCACTCGGCGCGGGTCAGTGCGGGCAGCGGCGGCAGTTCGGGCGGCGGCAACACGCCTCACCCCAGGGTGCGTTGTGCGCGGGGGTGCTTGCGGCTGACGGTCAGGCGGTCGATGAGCCCGTACGCCATCGCCGCCTCGGCGTCGAAGATCTTGTCGCGCTCGATGTCGGCCCGGACGGTCTCCAGCGGCCGGCCGGTGTGGCGTGCGTAGAGCTCCTCCAGCAGTGCGCGCCGGCGCAGCAGTTCCCTCGCCTGGATCGCCAGGTCGTCGGCCTGTCCCTGCACCGGTTCGGCGAAGGAGGGCTGGTGGATGAGGATCCGTGCACCGGGCAGGGCCATGCGCTTGCCCGGCGCCCCGGCGGTGAGCAGCACGGACGCGGCGGAGACGGCCTGGCCCAGGCAGACGGTCTCGATGTCGCAGGAGACGAACCGCATGGTGTCGTAGACCGCGGTCATCGCGGTGAAGGAGCCGCCGGGAGAGTTGATGTAGAGCGAGATGTCCTGGTCCGGCGCGGCGGCCTCGAGGTGGATGAGCTGGGCCATGATGTCGTTCGCGGCGGTGTCGTCGACCTGGGTGCCGAGGAAGATGATCCGCTCGTCCAGCAGCTTCGAGTAGGGGTCCATGGTCCGCGCGCCGCTACTCGTGCGCTCGGTCAGCTCCGGCAGGACATGACGGGCAGTCGGTCGGCAGGGCATGGGGCCACCTCTCCCTCTGTCAAAAATGTACAGGACGTACATGACGTTATGCTGGGACCATGCCCTACGAGATTCCGGTGACGCAAGCACGCGCGGCACTCGCCGACCTGATCAACCGAGTGGTCTACGGCGGCGAACGCGTGGTGGTGACCCGGCACGGCAAGCCTCTGGTGGCGCTCGTGTCGGCTGCTGACCTGGAGAGACTGCAGGATGCCGGCGCTGCGGCCGAGGAGGGCGTGATCAGTACCGTCTCCACCGTGCGCGACGCCTCGTCCGCTACCGGTGAACGCCGGCGCTTCGGCATCGCCGCCCAGCACCGCGACCCGGCCGCCGGGGAAGGGCGGCCGGGCCGGGAGAGTTGATCCTGTGACGCGCGTGCGCGCTACGAGCTGAGCTGCCAGACGGCGTTCGCGATCGCGTCGGTGTTCAGGTCGAGTGCCTTCTCGTTGATGTTCGAGACGTCGTCGCAGGCCGAGTGGTAGCAGCTGTCGTAGGCCTCGCCGGCGGCGCCGCCCCACTTCTGCGCCTGCGCCTGGGTCATCGTCGCGCCCGCGCCGGTGAAGGTGCCGCCGACGGTGACACCCGCCGCCTTGAACGAGGCGTGGTCGCTTCGTCCGCCCACCTCCGAGGAGGTCTCGGTCGCGATGTCCTTGGCGGCGAACCAGTCCTTGAAGACGCTTTGCACGGCGGCGTCGTCGTCATAGACGAAGTAACCCGCGTTGGGCGAGCCGATCATGTCGAAGTTGAGATAGGTGCCGATCTGGTCCAGTTCGCCGCCGGGCAGGCTGTCCACGTAGTGCCGCGAGCCGACCATTCCCCGCTCCTCCGCACCCCACCACGCGAAGCGCAGGTGCTTGCCCGGCTTCAGGTCGGCGGCGGCGACCGCGAGGGCGACCTCCAGGATTCCGGCGGAGCCCGAACCGTTGTCGTTGATGCCGGGGCCGGCGCTGACGGAGTCGAGGTGCGAGCCGACCATCACGGTCTCGCCCGAGGCGCCGCCTCCCGGCCAGTCGGCCACGAGGTTGTATCCGGTGCTGCCACCGCCGTCGAACTCCTGGACGCTGGTCTCGAATCCGGCCGCGTCCAGCTTGCCCTTGACGTAGTCGATGGAGGCTTTGTAGCCGGGCCGGCCGTGGGCGCGGTTGCCGCCGTTCGCCTCGGCGACCGACTGCAGATCCTTGAGGTCCTGCTGCACGCTGGCGACGGGAATGTCGGGCGCGGCGGCGGACTTGGCCACTGTGGCCTGCGCGCCGGTCGCGCTGAGCAGCGAGGCGGTCAGGACGGTGCCGGCGGTCGCGGCGATCAGAGTTCGGCGCTTGTCTTTGCGTATCACTCGGGGCTCCATGCGGTGTGGGGGGAGTGGTGCGGAGCGAACCTGCCTGGTGTGACGTGAGCATGAGAATCCTGCGTGCGCAGGCGTGCCGTCAAGAGCGCTTACCGGACGGTGTGTTGCGGCATGCGGATACGCGGGAGACGCCGTGGAGCGCGTGGCGGCCACGGCCGGGAGGACGCGGGCGAAGGCCATGCGCCGTCTGTCCGCCACAGAGCAGACGGCGCACGGCCGGTCGATGCCGGCGGGTCAGGCCGCCGGTACGGGCACCCCGGCTGCCCCGGGAGGAGCCGGGGTCTTCTCGCCGTGTGCGCGCAGCCCGCCGACGGTGAGGAGCGTCAGGCCGAGCACCGCCCAGACCGTGAGCACCAGCACCGGTGTGTCCGCGGCGCGGCCGTCGAAGAAGCTCACCGACCGCAGCAGCGAGCCGCCCGCACCGGGCGGCAGCCACTGCCCGGCCGCCCCCACCGGTTCGGGCAGCATCTCGGGCGCCGAGGTGACGCCGGAGAAGGGGTTGCCGAGCAGCACCATGACCAGTGCCCCCAGCCCGATGCCGGCCGGCCCCATCAGCGCGGCCAGTCCCGCCACGGTCGCGCTCACGGCGAGCGAGGTCAGTCCGATGGAGGCCGCCTCCGCCCACCAGTCGCCGCTCAGCACCCCCAGCCAGTTGTCGGTGATCGCGGTCGCGGCCACCCCGACCAGGACCGCCGCACCCAGCAGCCCGGCCACGGCGCGCCCACCGCGCAGGCCGAGCAGCACCACCAATGCGCCGGCGGCTACTCCGCCGAGGGCGATCGGCAGCACGCTCGCGCTCAGCGCCGCGCCCCGCGGGTCGGTTTCCGGGGCCGCGACCACATCGTGGGCACGCGCTTCGGCTTCAGCCGTGGACCGCTGGGTGACGGTCTCCCGCAGCAGCTGGGCGACCACCGGGCTCGCGGCGCTTGCGGTCAGCGCCCGCGGGCCCTGGGCTGTGGCGACGACGGCGCCGTAGATCTCACGCCGTTCGATGGCGGCACGGGCTTCGGTCTCGTCGCCGTACCGGTGCACCTCGAAGGCGTCGCCGCGCTGAGCGAGCTGGTGCTGTACGGGGGCCGTGGCGGCCGGCGGCCCGGCGACGCCGACCGGCAGCTCCCGGGGCGCGGTACGGGCGGCGGGCCAGGCGAAGGCCCACAGTGCGAGAGTGACGATCAGCGGCGTGAGGACGAGAACCGCGATCAGGCGACGGGTGGGCGGCGGCGAAGAGCGCGGGACCGACGGAGCGGGCATGACGTGCCCCCGATTCGATTGATAGAAGGATCGTTCGTTTTGCAACCTCACCGTCCCGTCGTGAAGCTTTCTTGTCAAGAAGGAATGTTCGTTTTACTCTTCCCGCATGGCCCGCGTATCCCAGGAGCACCTCGACGCCCGCCGCCGTCAGATCCTCGACGGTGCTCGTCGCTGCTTCACCCGTAACGGCTTCCACGCCACGTCCATGCAGGACGTCCTCGGGGAGGTGGGCCTCTCTGCTGGAGCCGTCTACCGCTACTTCCGCAGCAAGGACGAGATCGTCGCCGCCGTCGCCGCCGAGACGCTGGAGTGCGTACGCGAGTCGTACGCGATGATCACCGCCGCGGACCCGCCGCCGACTCCCGACGAGCTGTTCGGGTCGGTCCTCGGCCGGCTGCGCGAGTTCCTCGGGGACCCGGCCGATCAGCGTGCGCTGCCTCAGCTGCTGATGCAGGTGTGGGGTGAGACTCTGCGCAATCCTGAGGTGGCGCGGGTACTCACCAAGGGGTATGAGGGTTTGCGCGCACAGTGGGTGCAGCTGATCGAGGCCTATCAGGCGCGGGGCTGGGTGGACCCGGAGGCGAACTCCGAATACCTGGCGCGCACGCTCATCGCCACGGTGCAGGGGTACTTCGTGCAGCAGGCACTCTTCGGCGGTATGGAACCGGCCGAGTTCCAGGAGGGATTGCGGGCGCTGGTCTCCATGCGCGTGCCGGACGCGCACCGGGCGGGGCCGGCCGATCAGACGGGGACGGCGGCACGCTGACGTCGCATCGTTCGCGCAACTTCCGGTCATCCGCCCGGACTTCCCGGACGCACCCGCTGAAGCCCGATTTCCCGGCCCGGCTCGTGCCCCTCACTCCATTGGCCGGGCGTGCCTTCCTCGTCGCCGCCGTTGCCTCCAATGCCCTTCACCTGAGGCGCCCGTTGGGCGGCGCCGGTAGATTCACGACTTGGTAAAGATCATCAAACGACCAGTCCCCTCCCGAGTGTGGGGCGGAAGGATCCGCCTCACACGACCGTGATCAAAAGATCACCGCCGCTCTCAGCGGCCAGCCACTCAGGGGGAGCCCCCACGTGAACAGACGTAAAGCAGGGATCGGTGCCGCCGGCGCCGTTGCCGCCGCAGCGCTCATAGCAGGCGTCATCACCGTCCCGTCCGCCCTCGCCGACGGAACCTCCGATCGGCCCGAACCCGGCGGTTCCGAGGCACGCGGGGTGAAGGCCGCCGCCGCCCGCGCCGCCGAGGCGGGCATCGACTGGAAGGACTGCCCCGAGGACTGGGGCTTCGAGAAACCGATCGAGTGCGGCTTCGTCACGGTCCCCGTCGACTACGCCAAGCCCGGCGGCCGCACGATCAAGATCGCTGTCGACCGCGCCCGGAGCACTGGCGGCAAGGACGACCGGCAGGGCTCCCTGATCTACAACCCGGGCGGGCCCGGCGGCTCCGGTATGGCCTTCCCCGCACGGATCACCGGCAAGAACCCGCTGTGGACGAAAACGGCCAGGGCCTACGACTTCGTCGGCTTCGACCCCCGAGGCGTCGGACACTCCGCACCCATCTCCTGCATGGACCCGCAGGAGTTCGTCAAGGCGCCGAAGCAGGACCCGGTCCCTGACGACGAGGCGGACAAGGCCGCCCAGCGCAAGCTGGCCAGGGAGTACGCCGAGGGCTGCGAGGAGCGCAGTGGCGCCCTCCTGCCGCACATGACCACGCCGAACACCGCGCGCGACCTGGACGTCATCCGTGCCGCGCTCGGCGACAAGAAGCTCAACTTCCTCGGTGTCTCCTACGGCACCTACATCGGCGCCGTCTACAGCACCCTCTTCCCCACCCATGTCCGCCGCATGATCGTCGACAGCGTGGTCAACCCCTCCCGTGACCAGATCTGGTACCAGAACAACCTGGACCAGGACGTCGCCTTCCAGATGCGCTGGGAGGACTGGACGAAGTGGGTCGCCAAGCACGATGAGGCGTACGGCATCGGCGACACCCCGGCCAAGGTCGACAAGCAGTGGGAGAAGCTGCGCGCCACCGCCAAGAAGCGGCCCATCGGCGGCGTGGTCGGTCCGGCCGAGCTCCTGGGCTTCTTCACGGGCGCGCCCTACTACGACCAGATGTGGGCCGAGGTCGCCGCGGTCTGGTCCGCCTACCTCAAGGGTGACGAGAAGGCCCTGATCGACGCCGCCGCTCCCGACATGTCCGATACGGCGGGCAACAAGGACTCCGAGAACGGCAACGCCGTTTACACGGCCGTCGAGTGCACCGACGCCAAGTGGCCGACCAGCTGGCGCAAGTGGGACCGGGACAACACCCGGCTGCACGAGCAGTACCCGTTCCTCACCTGGTCCAACGCCTGGATGAATCTGCCCTGTGCCACTTGGCCGGTCAAGCAGCAGCGGGCGCTGGAGGTCGGTGCGGACGAGGGGCTGCCGCCCGTCCTGATCATGCAGGCCACGCGTGACGCCGCCACCCCGTACGCCGGCGCCGTCGAGCTGCACAAGCGCCTCGGGGGCTCCCGCCTGATCACCGAGCGGGACGCGGGCTCGCACGGCATCACCAACGTCAAGAACCCCTGTCTCAACAAGCGCGTCGACGCCTACCTCCTCGACGGCGAGGCCGGCGCCAAGGACGCGACCTGCGGGCCGCACGCCACGCCGGTTCCGGAGAAGCCCACGGCCAGGAGCGCGGCGGACGCCGAGACGAAGGCCGCCCAGCTCCCGGCCGTTCCGTGACGCGCGGACGCCGGGCACCATCCGCATGACCCGCACCACCCGCACCATGTGAGGGGGACGGCCGGATTCCGGCCGTCCCTCTTCGTGCGTCCCGCGGCCGCCCGTGCTCAGGGCTTCGTGCCGTCTCCCCGCCGCCCCCCGCGGCCGGTGCGCTCCTGCGCCTGCGCTGCCTTGGCGTCGGGCGCGTACAAGTCGACGTACTCCTGGCCCGACAGCTGAAGAATCTCGTGAATGATCTCGTCGGTGACGGCGCGCAGGGCCGTACGCTCCCTCTCGAGCCCGGCGTAACGGGAGAAGTCCAGCGGGTCGCCGAACCGGATGGTCACCCGGCCGAACCGGGGCATCTTCCGTCCCGGCGGCTGCAGTTCGAAGGTCCCCACCATCGCGCAGGGGATGACCGGCACACCTGCCTGGAGTGCCATCGCCGCGACGCCGACCCGGCCCTTGTACAGCCGCCCGTCGTGCGAGCGCGTCCCCTCCGGGTAGATGCCCAGCAGTTCCTCCTTGCGGAGAACGCCCAGCCCCTCGTCGATGGCGGCCTGGCCCGCGCCTTTGCCCGACCGGTCCACCGGGATCTGGCCCACGCTCCGGAAGAAGGCCGCGGTGAGACGACCCTTCAGCCCTGGGCCGGTGAAGTACTCCGCCTTCGCCA
Source organism: Streptomyces sp. (assembly GCF_050698815.1). Lineage (GTDB taxonomy): Bacteria > Actinomycetota > Actinomycetes > Streptomycetales > Streptomycetaceae > Streptomyces. The sequence continues at coordinate 6,854 of NZ_JBOHCV010000763.1, read as the reverse complement.
GGAACGTGATCCGCCGCGGGACGATCGCGGGCATCAGGAAGTGGTCGGAGACGGAGAGGTGGTTGCCGGCCACGATGGCCGCCCCCTCCTCCGGAACGTTCTCCAGCCCTTCGATCCGTGGTCGGAAGTACAGGCGCAACAGGGGCCCCAGCAGGACATACTTGAACAAGTGATAGAACACGCTTAAGGCCTTCCCCCATGCGTTCCGGTGAGATCGCAGAGTAGTCCCTGGCCTGGAGCCGGGGGAGAGGGCCCCACCGGGGACCGGCTCAGTTCCGCCGTGCCGTGTGCGCTCCCAGAGTGACCAGGCCCAGTACCACCCACGCGAACCACAGCCAGCCGCTCCCTCCCAGGGTCACCGTGTAGGCGGTCACGACCACCAGAGCGGTCACCGTGCATACCGTCAGAGCCTTCGCGGAGTCAGGCATCGCAGAACCTCCTCCCGGCGGCCCGGTCAGTGACGGGGATTCCGTACGAAATGGGGCCGCGCCACGACTTCATGGTCCCTCTCCCACGGCCCGCCGCGCTACTGCCCGGACGTCACTGCCCTCTGGCCTGCAGCGACGCCAGGTACGCGTTGTAGGCGGCCAGCTCCTTTTCGCCGTCCCTGTCCGCGGCCCTGTCCAGGCGCCGCGCCTGCCGCTGCTCGGAGTTGTGCCACTGGAAGACCAGCGCGATCAGCACCAGGACCGAGGGGATCTCACTGAACGCCCACGCGATGCCGCCCGCCGCCGTCTGATCCGACAGCGCGCTCACCCGCAGTGACGGCGAGGGGTGCGCGTAAGTGGCGATCATCGGTTCCGAGGCCATCATCAGCGCGATCCCGAAAAAGGCGTGAAAGGGCATCCCGGCGAACAGTTCCAGCATCCGCATCAGATGACCGGGACGGTGCGGTCCGGGATCCACCCCCATGATCGGCCAGAAGAAGACCAGGCCGACCAGCAGGAAGTGCACCATCATCGCCCGGTGCCCTGTCGTCGACCCCATCAGGAAGTCGAACAGTGGTGAGAAGTACAGCCCGTAGAGACTCGCGATGAACAGCGGGATCGTGAACGCGGGGTGGGTGGTCACCCGCAGCAGACGTCCGTGCAGCAGGGCCACCAGCAGTTCCCGCGGCCCTTTGCGTCCCCGCCCCGCGGACGGCAGCGCCCGCAGCGTCAGCGTCACGGGCGCACCCAGCAGCAGCAGGATCGGAGAGAGCATGCTGATCACCATGTGCTGCACCATGTGGACGCTGAAGAGCACCATCCCGTACTCGTTGAGGCCCGTGCACATCGCCAGGCCCACCGTCAGCACGCCCAGCACCCAGGCGACCGTACGCATCACCGGCCATCCGTCGCCGCGGCCCCGCAGCCGCACCACGGCAGCGGCGTAGAGGCCGAGTGCCAGCAGGCAGCCCACCAGGAAGAACGGCTCGCCGGTGAACTCCAGCCCGCGGCCAAGAGTGAACGGCGGCAGCTCCATGTTCGTGCCGTGTCCGCCGTGGTCCATCGCCGTCTCCCGGTTCGCGCCGATCCGTCCCCACAGCGTAGAAGTTCCCTTCGGCGCGGCGGTCCGGGGGGTGGCGTCAGGCGGCGGGCTGGACCGCCGCGGTGATCCGCTCCTTGCGCAGCGCCTCATACCACTGGTCGTTGACCTGCGGCAGAGCGTTGACATCCAGCGCCAGCTTGATGAGCAGGTCGGCGATCTGCGGGTTGCGCGCCAGCACCGGGCCATGCATGTAGGTGCCGAAGACCGTGTCGTTCCACGCCCCCTCGGTACCGTCGCCGTTGCCGTTGCCCTTGCCCAGCCGGACCTGGGCCAACGGCCGTGCCGCGGGTCCCACATGGGTGATGCCCTGGTGGTTCTCGAACCCGGTCAGCTGCGGCAGCCCCAGCTGTGGGTCGACATCCCCCAGTACGTCACCGACGCACCGCTCCGCCTCGCCGCGGGTGCTGACCACGTCCAGCAGGCCGAGGCCCTGCTGCGGTTCGCCGAGGTCGTTGACGAACTCCTTGCCCAGGATCTGGTAGCCGGCGCAGACGGAGAAGACGATCGCCCCGTTGTCCACGGCCCGCCGCAGCCCGCCGTCCCGGAGCAGCCGTTCGGCCGCCAGCCGCTGGGGCCGGTCCTCGCCGCCGCCGATCAGATAGATGTCCGCCGAGGTGGGGATCTGCTGGTCCGACCGGATGTCGGTCCTCTGCACCGACAGCCCGCGCTGCTGCGCGCGCCGCTCCACCACCAGTGCGTTGCCCTGGTCTCCGTAGGTGCTGAGCAGGTCGGGATAGACCCACACCACCCGCAGGCCCGTGTCACTCATGCTCGCCAACTCCTTGAGCGGGTCGATGGGTCAGTTTCCGACGACGCGGCGCAGATCCTGGAACGCGGTGTAGTTCGCGATCGCCTCGATCCGGCCGGGCGGACACGCCCGTACGGCCTCCTCGGCGCTCTCGAACACCTCGAAGTCGACTCCGGCGACCTCCAGCCGCACCGCCAGGTCGAGCTTCCGGTCCCCGATCACGCAGATCGGGTGCCCCGCCAGCCGGGAGTAGTCCACGTCCCACAGCCACGAGGTGTCGGTGCCGTCCGCGCCGCGGGCGTTCACCGAAAGGATGACCGGCGCCGGGGGAGCGTCGATCAGGGAGAAGGTCTCCAGCCAGCCGGCCGGGTTCTTCGCCAGCAGCAGCCGCAGCTCCCGCTCCAGGTACGTCACCACGTCGTAGCGGCCTGCGACCGCCGTCACCGCGTGCATCCGCTCCAGTGCCACCTGTGGCGGCACCCCGAAGGCCGCCGCGACCGCGGCCGAGGTGGTGGCGTTCGCCTTGTTCGCCCGGCCGGGCAGCTGCAGCTTGATCGGCCACGCCGACCCGTGCGGGTCCAGCACCTGGTCACCGGAGAGCGCCCAACTCGGCGTCGGCCGACGGAAACCGCACTCCGCGCAGAACCAGTCGTCGCCGGGGCGCTGCATGACACCACCGCACGCCGGACAGGACCAGGCATCGTCCTTCCACTCCTGGCCGGCGGCCACCCAGACCACGTTCGGCGAGGAGGAGGCCGCCCAGACCACGAGGGGGTCGTCCGCGTTGGCGATCACCACGGCCTTGGAACCGGACAGGCCCTCGCGCCAGCGCTCGGCCAGTATCCGCGTCTCCGCGGCCCGGTCCAGCTGGTCGCGGGAGAGATTCAGCAGGGCGATGGCCTTCGGGGTCACGTCACGGGCGACTGTGGCGAGGTACTTCTCATCCACCTCGATCACGCCGTACTGCGCGTCCGATCCGCCCGCCAGCGCCGAGGTGATCCCGGCGGGCATGTTGGCGCCCAGCGCGTTGGAGACCACGCCGCCGTTGGCGCGCAGCGCCTCCGCGATCAGGCGGGTCGTGGTCGTCTTGCCGTTCGTCGCCGACACCAGGATCACATCCAGGTGATGGGCCACCTGTGCCAGCAGGTCGGGGTCGAGTCTGAGTGCTACTTTGCCGCCGATCACCGATCCGCTGCCGCGACCCGCGGCTCGCGATACCGCCGCCGCGGCTCTGCCCGCCGTCACGGCCAGCCTCGCCCGCGGCGACAGCGGCTCCGTGTTGCCTGCCATCGTCCTGGTCCTCCTTGCCCCTCGGTCGGGAGCAGCCTACCGAGGTCCGGCGCTCCGCCCGAACCGCCTCACTGCCTGACCTCGGTACGGCCTGCCCGCCGCGGGGCGAGTGGCGCTCGGCCCGCCTGAGTTCGTACGCCGAAATGCCTTCCTCACAAGCCCGGTGCGCCGGCCCGGTCCCCGGCCTCCGCCAGCCGGCCCCACAGCAGATCAGCCAGGTGGCTCACCAACTGAGCCCGCGAACAGGGCCGTTCCCGGAGCCACCAGTCCCCGGCCGCGTACGCCATGCCGACGATTCCGTGCCCCCATACCCGGGCCGCCTCTTCGCCGTCCGGCCCCAGGTCGACGCGCTCTTCTATCACCTTGGCGAGTTCCTCGCCCAACCGCCGTAGCAGCGGAGCGGAGTGCTGGCCGACGTCGAAACCCTGGTCGCCCGCCGAACCGCCCTCGGCGGGATGCATCAGGAAGCGGTAGACCTGCGGCCGCGCCTCGATGGCCGCCAGATACGTGTCGAGGGTGGCCTCGACCCGCCTCCGCCGGTCCGCGGGGGCGTCCAGCGCGGCTCGCAGCGCGTCCAGCAGGGCGTCCGTGTGCCGCACCGCCAGCGCCCGGTAAAGCCCGTCCTTGTCCCCGAAATGCCGGTAGAGAATCGGCTTGGTGATGCCCGCCTCGGCGGCGATCGCGTTCATCGACGCCCCTGGACCGTCGCGCAGTACCACGCGGTCGGCTGCCTCCAGCAGTTCCTTGCGGCGCCGGTCCGCGGCGCTGCGCCGACCTGCCCGCTGTGTGGTCTCCATGGGTGCGCCTCCCCGCCCGTTTCTACTCGCTTAGCCCTGCGAAACGTAACACCCGGAGAACGGGACGGCCGGAGGGTGACGGGAGTTGACATTCGCTACTGGCCAGTAACAGACTTCCATTACCATAGGTAACTTACCTGCTGAGAGGACCGGCCATGGGTGACCCGGGATTCGCACTCGACCTGAACGACGACCAGAAGGAGATCCGTGACTGGATACACGGATTCGCCGCGGATGTGATCCGTCCGGCCGCCGCCGAATGGGACGAGCGCGAGGAGACGCCATGGCCGATCATCCAGGAGGCCGCCAAGATCGGGCTCTATTCCCTCGACTTCTACGCGCAGCAGTTCTTCGACCCCACCGGTCTGGGCATCGCCATGACGATGGAGGAGCTGTTCTGGGGTGACGCGGGCATCGCCCTGTCCATCGTCGGCACCGGACTGGCCGCCGTCGGCGTGCTGGCCAACGGCACCGAGGAGCAGATCGGCACCTGGGTACCGCAGATGTACGGAGACGCGAACGACGTGCAGGTCGCCGCCTTCTGCTCCTCCGAGCCGGATGCCGGATCGGACGTCTCGGCCATGCGCACCCGCGCTGTCTACGACGAGAGCAAGGACGAGTGGGTGCTCAACGGCACCAAGACCTGGGCAACCAACGGCGGCATCGCCAACGTCCACGTCGTCGTCGCCGTCGTCGACCCCGAACTGGGCTCCAAGGGGCATGCCTCCTTCATCGTCCCGCCGGGCACCCCCGGCCTCTCCCAGGGCCAGAAGTTCAAGAAGCACGGCATCCGCGCCTCGCACACGGCAGAGGTCGTCCTGGAGGATGTGCGCGTCCCCGGCCACTGCCTGCTGGGCGGCAAGGACAAACTCGACGAGCGCTTCGCCCGCGCCCGCGAGCGCGCCAAGAAGGGCGGCGAGAGGGTGAAGAACGCGGCCATGGCCACCTTCGAGGCGTCCCGCCCCGCGGTGGCGGCACAGGCCGTCGGCATCGCCCGGGCCGCGTACGAGGTCGCGCTCGACTACGCCAAGACCCGGGTCCAGTTCGGCCGCCCCATCATCGACAACCAGGGCGTCGCCTTCCAGCTCGCCGACATGCGCACCCGCGTCGACGCCGCCCGGCTGCTGGTCTGGCGGGCCTCCTGGATGGCGGCGGCGGGCAAGCCGTTCGAGTCCGCGGAGGGCTCCATGTCGAAGCTTTTCGCGGGCGAGACCGCCAAGAGCGTCACCGCCCAGGCCATGCAGATCCTCGGCGGCAACGGTTACACCCGCGAATACCCGGTCGAGCGCATGCACCGGGACGCCGCGATCTACACGATTTTTGAGGGGACCAGCGAGATCCAGCGCCTGGTCATCGCCCGTACGGTCTCCGGAACCGCCATCCGCTGACCGGCCTGTGCACTGTCGCACCACCCTCCCGGCGCCGGGCGGTGCGACAGTGGTGACGGCACATCACCGTCAGGCCGTCCTGGAGGCGCAGACCATGTCGCTCACGCTTGGTGGCGGACCGCTCGCATCGCGGCCCCCGGAGACCGCCAACTACCGGATCGACGGCCCGGCTCACCGGCTGCTCTGGGAGCCCTTCCCCCGCCGGGTGCGCGCCCTGCTGGGCAGCCGGACAGTCCTCGACAGCACGGACGCCAAACTGCTGCACGAGAGCAACCTGCTGCCCCAGCTGTACGTACCGCGCACCGATCTGCGCGAGGAACTGCTCGAAGCGACCGACCACCGCACGCACTGCCCCTTCAAGGGCGACGCCCACTACTGGTCCGTACGTGCGGGGGAGCGTCTCGCCGAGAACGCCGTGTGGAGCTATCCGGATCCGCTGGACACCGCGGGCTGGCTGACCGGACACGCGGCGGTCTACTGGTCGGCCATGGACGCCTGGTTCGACGAGGACGACGAAGTGACCGGGCACATCCGCGACCCGTACCACCGCGTCGACGTACGGCCCACGAGCCGGCACGTGCGGATCATGGCCGCGGGCCACGACATCGCCGAGAGCCGGCGGGCGCTCCTGCTCTCCGAGACCGGTCTGCCCAACCGCTTCTACCTGCCGATGAGCGACGTCCCCGCCGAACTGCTGCTGCCCAGCGCCACCCACACCATCTGCCCCTACAAGGGCCACGCCTCCTACCGCACCCTGCACATCGGCGACACCGTGATCGAGGACGCGGCGTGGTGCTATCCGGAGCCGCTGGACGGAGTACGCCGCATCGCGGGACACCTCTGCTTCCTCGCCGACGGCATCCAGACCCTGGTCGACGGCACGCCCGTCGGCTGACGTCACTGTCTGAACGCCTTCGCAGATTCCGCACTCACAAGGTTCCTTCCGCACCGACAATGCGCGTATGGGCAAGACTTACGCACACATCGACGAGCGCTTGCGTGCCTTCATCGAGGAACAGCCCGTCTTCTTCACGGCGACCGCCCCACTGGCCGGCGACGGCCACGTGAACGTCTCGCCGAAGGGGCTCGCCGGATCGTTCG
>NZ_JBOHCV010000762.1:0-11375 GCF_050698815.1 Streptomyces sp. | reverse complement strand
AACGCCAGGAGGCGGCCCAGGGACCCGACGCCCTCACCGGCAAGGTCAGCTCCGCCTACCTCTCCCAGATGAAGACGGGTCTCGGACACTGGGTCGAGGGCGGCAACCGGAAGCAACTCACCTGGGGAATCTTCCACTTCCGGCTGTGACGTCCAGGCAGGCAAGGCAGATACGGACGGGGGCGGGCGGCAGGCCCGCTCGCCCCCGTCCGCGGTCAGGGTGAACGCGGGCCGTCCCCCTGCTGTCCCTGCTCCGGTACCCGTCCCGGGCCGGGCTGCCGCAGCCCGTCCGGGACGGGCTGCTCCCCGGTGCCCGGGACCGTCGGCCCGTCCGCGTCGGGTGCCCCCGCCAGCAGCGTGCTCAGACCGCGCCGGGTCGCGGCGACCACCACCCGGTCCTCCGCCTTGAGCACGTACCCGGGGTGCAGCCGCCACGCCAGCTCGCCGGCCCCGGTGGAGGAGACGGAGGAGAAGTCCGGGACCGGCGGCAGGTCCGACACATTCGACAGGTCGCTGCGCCGTTCGTCGGCGTCGGCGACGTCGAGGGCGAGCACCCGCCACGCCTCGGCGCGGAAGGCGCGGGCGACCGTACGGCCCTCCAGGAGCGGATTGCCGCGCACGTCGACGCTGGCGAAGACCAGCACCCGGCGGCCGACCGGGATCGCTCCGAGCACCTGACGGCCCATCATCGCCCCCGCGAACGCCGGGGCGGCGAGCGCGGAGACGCTGCGGCTGCGGGACTGGGCCGCCGGATAGGTGTCGCGCAGCGTGCGGTAGACCGTGCCGGCGAACTCGTCGTCGAACAGCCGCATCACCACCCGCAGTTCGGGCTTGATCTGGCGCGCGTTGAGCGACGCCTCCAGATTGGTGCCGTCGCTGCTGGTGAGGGCGAGCAGCGCGCGGCTGCGTTTGATCTTGGCGTGGTCCAGGACCCCGTCCTCGGTGACGTCCGCGATCAGCGTGGGCACCCGCAGCCGGCGGGCGCGTTCGACGCCGCGCGCCTCCGGATCGCGTTCGACGCAGACGACGGGGATGTTCAGCTCCAGCAGCCGGTCGAGGACACGCGTGCCCACCTTGCCCAGGCCCAGCAGCACCACGTGTCCGGACATTCCACGCGGCGGTGTCGGCAGGGCGGCGGCCTTGCGGAAGGCTCCGTAGCTCTCCAGCACCACCGCGAGCAGCAGCGGGAGCATCATCATCCCGACGAACCCGGCGAGCAGCTGGAGCACCTGCTCGCCGGCGGTACCGCCGAGACTGGGCTCGTTGATGGCGAAGACGTCGAGCAGGGTGACGTAGGCGGCGTGCAGCGGGGTCTCGCGGCTCATCGCCCAGTTCACCGAGGCGAGGGCGAGCACCACGGCCGTCATCGCCAGCAGCGAGTACCGCAGCCGCCGGGAGAAGAGCTCCTTGACGGCCAGCATCCTGGGCAGCCGGGGCGTGCGGGCGGCTGCCGTACGGCGCCCTCGGGTGATGGCCTCCAGCAGGACGGCGCCTCGCTGTGGCGGCAGCCCCGCCAGGTCCTCCTCGCCCGGCAGCAGTACGGGACCGCCGTCCACGCCGCCCTCGCCCGCTTCGGAGTCCCCGGTGGCCGGGAGAAGGGCGAGGGTGCACAGCGGGTTGCGCCGGTCGGCGGTGCCGAGGGTGCGCTCCTTGGCCCGTAACAGCAGCCCGTCCGCGTGCAGCACCTTGTCGCTGCCGACGACGGCCGCGGCGACGAGGGAGGGCGCGGCGGTGTCGGCGTCGGAGAGCACCGTCGCGGTGGCGTCGGCCGTGTCGCGTGACCCGCGGACGCGGGCGGCCCGGTCCAGCAGGTCCTCGAGGTAGTGGCCGAGGGTGCGGTTGAACATCCTGATCACCAGCCGCACGCGCGGATTGATGCGGCGTGCGCGCAGCGCGATGTAGATGTTCAGCTGGTCGTCGCCGGAGGTGATCGCCAGTGCGGTGGCCCGCTCTATGCCCGCCCGGATCAGCGCGGCGTCGTCGGGGACGCGCGCTTCGACGGCGTCCACCGACAGCGCCGTGTCGCCGACCAGTTCGGCGATCTGCGGGCCGTGGTTCCCGCCCCGCAGCGAGGGCAGTACGACGGTCACCCGCTGCCCGTAGACCGTGGCCAGCTCCTTGGTGACCCGCTGCGCGAGAGCGTTGTCGCCGCAGACAATCATGTTTCCGAGCAGACCGCCGCGGCCTAGGCTGCTGTCCATGCCATCCAAGGACAGTTCCCCCCTGCACATATGTGTGTTCTGCTCCGCCGCCGAGCTCGACGCCGTATACACCGACGCCGCACGCGAGTTCGCCGAGCTTATCGGCAGCCGCGGACACACGCTGGTATGGGGCGGTTCGGACGTCGGACTGATGAAGGTGGTGGCGGACGGGGTGCAGAAGGCCGGGGGACGGCTTGTCGGCGTCTCCGTGGAGTTCCTGCAGAGCAAGGCGCGGGCGAACGCGGACGAGATGGTCGTCACCGCCAGCCTGGCCGAACGCAAGGCGCAACTGCTGGAACGCGCCGACGCGTTCGTGATCATGGTCGGCGGTACCGGGACGCTGGACGAGGCCACCGAGATCCTGGAGCTGAAGAAGCACGGACTGCACGCCAAGCCCGTCGTGCTGCTCAACACCTCGGGCTACTACGACGGTCTGCGGGCGCAACTGGCCCGGATGGACGCCGAGGGATTCCTGCCGCTGCCGCTGGGCGACCTGGTCGCCTTCGCGGACGACGGCGCGCAGGCACTGGGGCTGCTGGAGTCCTGGTAGGACTCCGGCAGCTCACTTGCGGTTGTACAGGCGCATGGTGAGCGTCCCGAAGACGGCGATCAGCACACCGCCGGCGATCAGCGTCCAGCTGATCTCGGGCCCGTTCCAGTCGCCCGCCATCAGGCCGCGTACGGCCTCGACGAGATGGGTGACCGGGTTGACCTTCACGAAGGCCTGCAGCCAGCCCGGCATGGTCGTCGGATCGACCAGGATGTTGCTCAGGAAGGTGAGCGGGAAGAGCACCATCATGCTGACGCCCATCACCGACTTCTCCGTACGCAGCAGCAGCCCGAACATGGTCCACAGCCAGGAGAAGGCGAACGAGAAGGCCACCAGCAGCGCGATCCCGCCCATCACCCCCGGCACCCCGCCGGCCGGCCGGAAGCCGAGCACCAGCCCGACGGCCAGGATCACCACGGATGCCATCGTGTAGCGGAAGGCGTCCCCGAGCAGATAGCCGACCATCGGGGCCGGCCGCCAGATCGGCAGCGTACGGAACCGGTCGAACACCCCCTTCTCGATGTCGGTGTTGACCGATACGCCGGTGTACATGGTGGTCATGACGACGCTCATCACCATGATCCCCGGCAGCAGGAACTGCAGGTACTCGGTGGTCGAACCGGCCAGCGCACCGCCGAAGAGATACGTGAACATCAGCGTCATCATGATCGGGAACGCGGTGACGTCGAAAAGCTGCTCGGGCACATGCTTGATCTTCAGCATCGCCCGCCAGCCGAAGGCGGCGCAGACGGACAGGGCGCCGGGCCGGGCCGGCCGCTCGCCGGCGACCAGCAGGGCGGCCAGGCCCTCCGTGTCCGCGACGGGCAGCGGTGCTTCGGTGCCGCGGGCGACGCGGGTGCGGGCGGATGCGGGCGAAGTGCTCATGCGATGTCATCCTCGGCGGCCCGGCCGTTGCGCGAGTGGCCTTCGTAGGGACTGTTCTCGTGCGCGGGGTGATCGGTGAGGGCGAGGAAGACCTCGTCCAGGCTGGGCTGGCCCAGCGAGAAGTGGTCGACGGTGACGCCGGACCGGGTCAGTTCGGCCAGCGCGAGGGCCGCCTGTTCGGCGGCACCTCGCTCGGTGCCGCCCCCGGAGACGCGGGCGGTCAGCGACACCGGGTCGGGGTCGAGCTGCACCTGGGCGCCGAGCGCCCGCGACAGCAGGGCTCCGGCCTTCTCGCGCTGCCCGGCGTCGCGCAGCCGCAGATGTACGGAGCCGGCGCCGACGGACGACTTCAACTCCCCCGGGGTACCTTCGGCGATGACCCTGCCGTGGTCGATGACCGCGATCCGGCCCGCGAGTTGATCGGCCTCGTCCAGATACTGGGTGGTCAGCAGCACGGTCGTGCCCTGGGCGACGACGGCCCGCACGATGTCCCACACCTGGTTCCTGCTGCGCGGGTCGAGCCCCGTGGTGGGCTCGTCGAGGAAGAGCAGATCGGGGGTGTTGAGGATACTGGCCGCGATGTCGACGCGCCGCCGCATGCCGCCCGAATAGTGCTTCACCTGGCGCCCGGCCGCGTCGCCCAGCCCGAACGCGTCCAGCAGCAGGGCCGCCCGGTCCCGCGCCGACCGCCTGGGATGGCCGAGGAGCCGGGCCAGCAGCACGAGGTTCTCCGTGCCGGTCAGGTCCTCGTCGACCGACGCGTACTGCCCGGTGAGGCTGACCCGTGCGCGTACGGCGTCCGCCTCCCGCAGCACGTCGTGCCCGAACACCCGCGCATCGCCGCCGTCCGGGCGCAGCAGCGTGGCCAGCATCTTGACGGCGGTGGTCTTGCCCGCGCCGTTGGGGCCGAGCACCCCGTAGACCGTCCCCGCCGGAACCCGCAGGTCGATGCCGTCCACGGCCCGGTTCTCCCCGAAGACCTTCACCAGCCCCGACGTCTCGATCGCCGGAACGTCGCCGGTCTGCCGCCGCGTCGCGCGCAGCGCGGTATCCGATCTCATCGCTGCCTTCCCTGTCTCTCGGCCCCCTGAGCGCTCCGTACCGGACAGCGCCCACCTCACAGCCAACAGACTCGGCCGGGCGCGGAAACTCATCGACGGGCGGCCACCGGTGCGTGAGCCGGGCGGCCGCTGGTGGAACATGGGGGCATGGCAACTCATCTGATCACCGGTGCCGGATCCGGCATCGGCGCCGCCGTCGCCCAGCGGCTGCTGGAGCGTGGCGACGAACTGTGGCTGCTGGCACGCGACGCGGGCCGCGCCAGGGAGCTGGCGCAGCGGTTCGGGGGCGCCCGTACGGTCGTCGGCGACCTCGAGGAGCCCGAGCGGCTCTCCTGGGCGCTGAGCCAGCAGGAACTGCCCGGCCGGCTGGACTCCCTGCACCACATCGCGGGCGTCGTCGAACTGGGCGGGATCGACGAGCTGACACCGAAGATCTGGAACAGCACGCTCGCCGCGAACCTGGTCGCCCCCGCCGAGCTGACGCGGCTGCTGCTGCCGCAGCTGAGGGTCGCCCGCGGGCACGTCCTGTTCGTCAACTCGGGGGCGGGGCTGCGGGCCAACCCCCAGTGGGCGGCGTACGCGGCGAGCAAGCACGGCCTCAAGGCCCTGGCGGACGCGCTGCGCGAAGAGGAGCGCGGTCACGGCGTCAAGGTCACCTCGGTCTACCCGGGCCGCACGGCGACTCCCATGCAGGAGAAGGTGCACAGCCAGGAGGGCAAGGAGTACGACCCCGGCCGGTGGATCCAGCCCGGGGCGGTGGCGACGACGCTGCTGACGGCGCTGGACCTGCCCGGTGGCGGCGCGGAGGTCACCGATCTCAGCGTGAAGCCGGTCGCATGAGCGCGGCCGGCTGGCGGTTTCCGTGGGGCACGGCCGCCGCGACGGGCGTCGGCTCGATGCCCGGCGAGGACAGCAGGGAGGCCGCGCGCACGGTCGCCGGCACCCTGGAGAGCTTCCCCTTCCTGCCGGAGCTGCCCGCGCGGGGGCCGGGCGCGGACATGACGGGCCGCACCATCGGCCTGCTGGTGGAGCTGTACGCCCACGTCGAGCCCAGCGGCTGGCGGCTGAGCGACCGGCCCGGGCGCGACACCAGGCGGGCGCGATCCTGGCTGGGCGAGGACCTCGACGCGCTGGAGGAGTTCACGCAGGGATACCAGGGCGCGCTGAAGGTCTCGGCGGTCGGACCCTGGACGCTGGCCGCCGCCCTGGAACGGCGCAACGGCGAGGCCGTGCTCGGCGACGCGGGTGCCCGCCGGGACCTGGCGGCGTCCCTCACCGAGGGCCTGCGGTCCCATCTCGCGGACGTACGGCGCAGAGTGCCCGGGGCCCGGCTCGTACTGCAGCTGGACGAGCCGTCGTTGACGGCGGTGCTGCGGGGCAGGGTGCGGACGGCCAGCGGTTACCGCAGCCACGGCGCTGTCGACCGGGCCGTGGTGGAGGGGGCGCTGCGGGCGCTGACCGAGGCGGCCGGAGAGTCCGGCACGCCCGTCGTCGTGCACTCCTGCGGGCCCGAGGTGCCCTTCGGACTGCTGCGGCGGGCGGGGGTCACCGGCATCTCCTTCGACACCTCACTGCTCACCGAGCGTGAGGACGAGGCGATCGGCGAGGCGGTAGAGGGCGGCACAGCCCTGTTCGCGGGAGTCGTGCCCTCCGTCAGCAGGGCCGCGCCGCCGTACCGGGGATTGTCAGACCCTGCCGGTAGCGTCAGCGGTGTCAGGTCGCTTTGGCGCAGGCTCGGGCTGTCCCCGGCTCTCCTCACGGAGACGGTCGTGGTCACCCCGGCGTGCGGGCTCGCGGGTGCGGCGCCCGCGTACGCGAGTGCGGTGCTCGCCCATTGCGCCCGGGCCGCGAGATCACTCGCTGACAACCCTGAGTAACGTAACGGGAGGACGAGACGGTGGCTGGCGAACAGCACGCGGCAGAGCCCGCCGAGGTGGCCGGAGGCGTCCCCGCCGAGGCGCGGGAGCGGCATCAGCGCCTGGCGGAGCAGATCGAGGAGCACCGCTTCCGCTACTACGTGCGGGACGCGCCCGTCGTCAGCGACGCCGAGTTCGACCGGCTGCTGCGCGAGTTGGAGGCCGTCGAGGCCGGCCACCCGGAGCTGGTCACCCCGGACTCGCCCACCCAGAAGGTCGCGGGGCAGTACGAGACGGAGTTCACCGAGGTCGCCCACCGCGAGCGGATGCTCTCGCTGGACAACGCCTTCGACGACGCGGAGCTGGGCGAGTGGGAAGCCCGCGTCGGGCGCGAACTCGAGGGCGTGGAGCACCACTTCCTCTGCGAACTCAAGATCGACGGCCTCGCGGTCAACCTCACCTACGAGCGGGGGCGGCTCACCCGTGCCGCCACCCGCGGCGACGGCCGTACGGGCGAGGACATCACGCCGAACGTGCGCACCATCGCCGACATCCCCGAGCGGCTGACCGGGGAGCGGGTGCCGGCCCTGGTCGAGGTCAGGGGTGAGGTCTTCTTCCCGATGGAGGGCTTCGAGGCGCTGAACGCCGGGCTGGTGGAGGCCGGTGACAAGCCGTTCGCCAACCCGCGGAACGCGGCGGCCGGTTCACTGCGGCAGAAGGACCCCAAGGTCACCGCGGGCCGGCCGCTGCACATGGTGGTGCACGGCATCGGTGCCCGTGAGGGCTTCGACATCGACAGCCTCAGCCATGCCTACGACCTGCTGCGCGAGTGGGGCCTGCCCACCTCGGCCCACACCAAGGTGGTGGACGGACTCCCCGGCGTCCGCGAGTTCATCGCCCACTACGGCGAGCACCGGCACTCCGTCGCGCACGAGATCGACGGTGTCGTGGTGAAGCTGGACGAGGTGCGGCTGCAGGGACGGCTGGGCTCCACCTCGCGGGCCCCCCGCTGGGCGATCGCGTGGAAGTACGCGCCGCAGGAGGTGAACACCAAACTGGTCGACATCCGGGTCGGCGTCGGCCGTACGGGCCGGGTCACGCCGTACGCGGTGGTGGAACCGGTGACGGTGGCCGGCTCCGAGGTGGAGTTCGCCACCCTGCACAACCAGGAAGTGGTCAGGTCCAAGGGCGTACTCATCGGGGACACGGTGGTGCTGCGCAAGGCCGGGGACGTCATTCCGGAGATCCTGGGGCCGGTCGCCGATCTGCGGGACGGCAGCGAGCGGGAGTTCGAGATGCCCGCCCGGTGCCCGGACTGCGACACGGAGCTGCGCCCCATGAAGGAGGGCGACATCGACCTGCGCTGCCCCAACGCCCGTTCCTGCCCCGCCCAGTTGCGGGAGCGGATCTTCTACCTGGCGGGGCGCAAGTCGCTGGACATCGAGCACTTCGGCTACGTGGTGGCCACCGCGCTGACGCAGCCCCTGGAGCCCGCCGAGCCGCCGCTGCGCGACGAGGGCGGACTCTTCGACCTGGAGGTCGCGGACCTGCTGCCCATCAGGTCCTACGTACTGGACCCGGACAGCGGGCTGCCCAAGCGTGACCCGGAGACCGGCGAGGAGAAGGTCGTCACCCTCTTCGCCAACAAGCAGGGCGAGCCGCGTAAGAACACCCTCGCCATGCTGGAGAACATCCGGGCGGCCAGGGAGCGTCCGCTGGCCCGGATCATCACGGGTCTCTCGGTCCGGCACGTGGGTCCGGTCGCGGCCGAGGCGCTGGCCCGCGAGTTCCGGTCGCTGGACCGGATCGCGGAGGCGGACGAGGAGGAGCTGGCGGCGACCGAGGGGGTGGGGCCGACCATCGCGGCCTCGCTGAAGGCGTGGTTCGCGGAGGACTGGCACCGCGAGATCGTGGAGCGCTGGCGTGCGGCCGGGGTCCGGATGGCGGCCGAGGACTCCGGAGAAGCCGGGCCGCGTCCGCTGGAGGGGATCACCGTCGTCGTCACCGGGACGCTCGCCTCCCTCACCCGTGACAGCGCGACGGAGGCACTGCAGGAGCGTGGAGCGAAGGTGACCGGTTCCGTTTCGAAGAAGACCGGATTTGTCGTGGTGGGGGAGAGTCCGGGGTCGAAATACGACAAGGCCGTCCAGCTGAAGGTACCGGTTTTGGACGATGACGGACTCGCCGTTCTGCTGGAGCAAGGGCCGGACGCGGCACGGGAAGCAGCGGTCACACCTCCCGAGTAGGATGTTGACGGCACGTCAAGTCGCCTCTGGCGTCCCGCTGTTGTTCTGAGGTCCCAGCCGCCCCATGCGTTTACGCCGGGGTATCCCTACAGAAAGCGCACAGTAGGCGCACAGTTTCCGGTCGACGTTCCGGAACGGGGCTGAATCGGCGGGGGCGCATTGAGGCACTCCCGCTCGATCGCTGCCCTGGCGGCGGTGCGCGGCCTACTGTTGAAGTACGTGCCTGGGTTGGCGAGCAGGTACGGACGGCTGCGAGAGGGACGGGCATGCAGGAAATCCCTGGGGGCCACAGTCCCCCCGACTCTCGCCTGCCCGCCGACGGGGCGGGCGGGCGCACGGGGGCCACGGCCGGAGCGGAGGACGTCCCGTGGCTGCTGCGGCTGGCCGCCCTGCGGGTGCCCGGACTGCGGATGACCGTCGTGACCGTGGCCGCGATCGCGGCCGGTGCGGGCGTGGCGAGCGTTCTGACACGCGGGCACGCTCTGTTCCCCGACGCCGTCAGAGGCTGGTCGCTGGCCGTGCTCACCGGCATCATCGTCGGCCATCTCGTCGCCCTCGGCCGGGACCGCTGGTGGGGAGGCACCGGTTCGGGTGCCGCGCTCACCATGGCGATACTGCTGCTCTACGGCTGGGTGCCGGCCGTACTGGTCTCGCTCACCGTGGTGGTGCTGGTCGGTGCCGCCCGCCGGCACCGCTGGCGACAGGCGGTGGTGCACGGTGCCGTCGACATCCTCGGCATCGGCGCCGCGGCCCTCGCCCTCGCCGCCTTCGGCACCCGCCCCTCCGTCGAGCACCCCTGGAAGCCCGACGACTGGGGCTTCTTCACGCTGCCCGCCGTCGTCCTCGCGGCCGGCGCCTATCTGCTGGTCACCCGCACCCTGTTGTGGTTCTCCTACGGCCCGCGCAAGACCAGCCTGCCCACGGCGCTGCGCCGCTCGCTGCTGCGGCACTGCCTGGTCGCTCTCGCGCTGCTGGGGATCTCACCGCTGATCGCCGTCGTTGCCGTGCACCGCTCCCTGCTGCTCCCGCTGTTCGCGGTGCCGCTGATCGCGCTGGACTCCACGCTGTGGATCGCGCGAGCCCGCGCCGAGGAGGCGCTCCGCGACCCGCTCACCGGACTGCCCAACCGTCATTGGCTGTTGGAGCGCACCTGGTCGGCGCTGGAGGAGGCCGACCGCCTCGAGGCCCGTTCCGCGCTCGTCCTCATCGACCTCGACCGCTTCCGCTCCGTCAACGACACACTCGGCCATCTCGCGGGCGACCGGCTGCTGTTGCAGATCGCCGAGCGGCTGCGGGCGGCGCTGCCGCGGGGTGCCGAGGCGGCCCGGCTGGGCGGCGACGAGTTCGCCGTACTGCTGCCGCTCGCCGACTCCACGACCAGCGCCATGCGCACCGCCCGCACGCTGGTCGCCGCGCTGGGCTCACCGCTGGACCTGGACGGGCTGACGCTGGTGCTGGAGGCGAGCGCGGGCGTGGCGGTCTTCCCCGAGCACGCCCGGGAGGCCGAGGGGCTGCTGCGGCGCGCGGACGTGGCGATGTACGAGGCCAAGCGGGACCGTACGGGCGTCGAGGTCTACGAGGCCACCCGGGACGGCAACACCCCCGACCGGCTGGGCCTGTTGGCGGACCTGCGCCGGGCGCTCGACGCGGGCGAGGTCGAGCTGCACTACCAGCCCAAGGTCGGCTTCGACGGTGTCGTCTCCGGGCTGGAGGCGCTGGTGCGCTGGGTGCACCCGGAGCGCGGCCGGGTTCCCCCGGACGAGTTCATCGCGATCGCCGAGACCTCCGGGCTGATGCCCCGGCTGACCGAGTACGTGCTGGAGACGGCGCTCGCCCAGGTCGCCAGATGGCGCTCCGACGGGCTGACCGTGCCCGTCGCGGTCAACGTCTCGCCCCGCGACGTGCACACCCCCGGCTTCGCCGGAGCCGTCGCCGGACGGCTCGCTCGCCACGGAGTCCCGCCGGGGGCACTGCAGCTGGAGATAACCGAGCACGTTCTGCTGGAAGATCCCCAGCGGGCCGCCGACACCCTGGCCGCCCTCACCGGGCACGGCGTGAAGATGTCGCTGGACGACTTCGGCACCGGCTACTCCTCACTCGTACACCTGCGGCGGCTGCCGGTGAGCGAGCTGAAGATCGACCGCTCGTTCGTGGCCCGGCTCGCGGTGGACGCGGAGGACGCGGAGATCGTCCGCTGCACCGTCGATCTGGCGCACTCGCTGGGCCTGTTGGTCGTGGCCGAGGGCGTCGAGGACGACGAGACCTGGGAGCGGCTGCGGGATCTGGGCTGCGACGCCGTCCAGGGCTGGCTGGTGGCCGCGGCGATGCCGCCCGACGAGACGACGGCGTGGCTGCGGGCGCGCGAGGGCGTACCGCACTCCCTGGAACGCGACCACCCGCGCCCGCAGTTGCCCCCCGGACCCTCCGCCGCGCAGCCCACGGGCTGGCAGCCCGTCAAGTAGCGGAAACCCGCGCGGGCGCGCCCGCGTCTCGCGATGCGAGCACTGGCCTGCCGGCCCGGCCCACGGGTCCTTCGCCGCCCGCCCCGGGCTGGGCGGGTGCTACTCACGCGAGTAG
>NZ_JBOHCV010000761.1:0-10408 GCF_050698815.1 Streptomyces sp. | reverse complement strand
GTGTCGCTTCCGGTGAACACCTTGCCGACCGGGCCGGGTTACGGAGTCCCGGGCCCTAACTCTGGTTGAAGAAACCGCCTTCGGCGGCGCGGCGGTCGCCGCCGACGATCTTGTAGTCCGGGGGAGTCAGCAGGAATACCCGCGTCGCCACCCGTTCGATCGAACCGCGCAGCCCGAAGGTGAGTCCGGCGGCGAAGTCCACGACGCGCTTGGCGTCCGCGGACTCCATCGTGGTGAGGTTGATGATGACGGGAACGCCGTCCCGGAACAGCTCGCCGATCCCGCGTGCGTCGCGGAAGCCGTCCGGGGTGACCGTGGCGATCCGGGTGCCCTCCTTCTGCGCCGCCTCCGCCGTCACCCGGACCCGCGGATCCGTGACCCAGGGCTCCCGCGCGGCGTCCCCGGGCTCCGGCCCCTCGGCGTAGTCGTCGTCGTAGTACCGCATTTCGCTGTCATCGACGAGGCCCAGCCAGGCACTCGCCTTGCGCACCGATCCCATGGACGCCTCCTCTCCTCTGCGCGGTCGACCGCAGTGGTCTTGAGCGGCTCCGCAGCGGCTCCGCCGCGGGTCCGCATCCCCATGTTCGTCCATGATGCGGATGTTGCGCCAAGCGAATACCCGACCAGAACGGGATTCGTGACGGTACTGGTGCAGAACATGTGGCGCCGGATCAGGGATCCGGTGGGACACCAGTGCTGACGGTGTGCAAGTCGGCCGGTCCGACCTGCTGTTACGTGATGCCGCGGCGCGGGGCGGGTACCGCACACCGGGAACCGGCGGGATCAACGGGCAAGCGGGGGAGCGGTGTTCGGGAGTGGACGTCCGGTCGTGCCCCGGCGCGCGGACGGGCGCCGTGCGCCCCGCGGTCGCTCGTACGGGGGGCGGGCCCGGCGGGGAGCCGCCGAAGCCTCGCCCGAGTCCGGAATCCGGGTGAGAAATAGCCGGTCGAAAATCCCTATGGGAAACCCTGCCGGAATACGGCGGCTGATGGCCAATTGACGGACAGAAGCGGACAAGTACGGTTCTTGCGTCAGTTGAGGCGATGCTTGTCTGTTGTCGCCCGTTGTGTTCATACAAGGGATCGACGCGTGCCACTTTCCATGTGTACCGTCAGCCTGCTACGACTCGACTTTTCATCGGCCTAGGCGAACTTAGCCCTTGTGTGTTAACCGTGGCTCTCGTAATACTCGGCGGTACGAGTTGGCATGGACGCGACTTCCTTCGGGCAAGGGGAGCCGGTGTCCGTACTTCCTCCGGGGCCGCCCCCAACCCTCGGGCGGTCTCAACCCCCCACTGGAGGTTCTGAGTTGAAGCACAAGATGTTGAAGCACCAGATATCGAAGCGCCGGGTGGCCATCGCTGGTGCGGGCGTGGCGGCCCTCGTCGCCGGCACGCTCACGCTGTCCGCCAACGCCTCGGAGGAGAGCGCCCCCACCCTCAAGAGCCTGACGAGCACGTCGGCCACGAAGCTCGCCTCGAAGCTCACGTCCGACCTCAAGGGTGACGCCGGGTCCTACTACGACGCCAAGGCCAAGAAGCTGGTCGTCAACGTCACCGGCCAGGCTGCCAAGAAGCAGGTCGAGGCCGCCGGGGCCCAGGCCAAGCTCGTCGAGCACACGATGGCCCAGCTCGACTCGGTCAAGAGCACGCTCACCAAGACGGACATCGCCGGCACCTCCCGCGTGGTGGACGTGAAGACCAACAAGGTCATCCTCACCGCGGACAGGACCGTCAAGGGCGCGGACCTCGCGAAGCTGAAGAAGCAGGCGGCTGCGCAGGGCGGCAAGGTCGAGATGAAGCGCACCGCGGGCAAGTACACCACCAAGATCGCCGGTGGTGACGCCATCTGGGGCGACGGCGGGCGCTGCTCCCTCGGGTTCAACGTGACCGTCGGCGGTCAGCCGGCCTTCCTCACGGCAGGCCACTGCTCGACCGCGATCGCCAGCTGGTCGGACACCCAGGGCGGCGCGGAGATCGCCAAGAGCGGCGACGGCAAGTTCCCGGGTGCCGACTACGGCATCGCCACCTACACCGGCGACACCGCGCACCCGAGCGAGGTGAACCTCTACAACGGCAGCACCCAGGCGATCTCAGGCGCGGCCGAGGCCGAGGTCGGCCAGCAGGTCACCCGCAGCGGCAGCACCACTCAGGTGCACGACGGCACCGTGAGCGCCGTGAACGCCTCCGTCACCTACCCGGAGGGCACCGTCGACGGTCTCATCCAGACCGACGTCTGCGCCGAGCCCGGTGACAGTGGTGGCGCGCTCTTCGCCGGTGACAAGGCGCTGGGTCTGACCTCCGGCGGCAGCGGTGACTGCTCCGCCGGCGGCGAGACCTTCTTCCAGCCGGTGCCGGCCGCCCTCGAGGCGCTGGGTGCTCAGCTTCCCTGACACGCCGGACGCACAGGTGTGACGCGCACGAAGTGACACGTGACACCACACCGCACAAGAACGGAACCCCCGGGCCCGGCCCGGGGGTTCCGTCGCGTTCACGGTGGCGTTCGCCCGCGTGCGCGCAGGCGGCGATGGGAGTACCCCCACCCGGGCCGCCGGCCCAGGGGGAGCGTCACCTCACTCGGCGGCGGACTCGCCGGCGACCAGTTCCGCGATCTGCACCGCGTTCAGCGCGGCGCCTTTGCGGAGGTTGTCGTTGGTGAGGAAGAGCGCGAGGCCGTGCTCAACGGTCTCGTCGCCGCGGATACGGCCGACGTAGCTCACGTCCTTGCCCGCGGCCTGGAGCGGGGTGGGAATGTCGGAGAGCTCGACGCCCGGCGCGGCGGCCAGCACCTCGCGGGCCCGCTCCGGGGGGAGCGCCCGCTCGAAGCGGGCGTTGACCTGGAGGGAGTGGCCGGTGAAGACCGGTACACGTACACAGGTGCCGGACACCTTCAGGCCGGGGATGTCGAGGATCTTCCGGCTTTCGTTGCGCAGCTTCTGCTCCTCGTCGGTCTCCTCCAGACCGTCGTCGACGATCGAGCCCGCGAGCGGCAGCACGTTGAAGGCGATCGGCCGCTTGAACTTGTCCGGCTCCGGGAAGTCCACCGCGTCCCCGTCGAAGGTCAGCCGGGCGGCGTCGGTCTCGACCGCCTTGCCCGCCTGCTCGTTCAGCTCGGCGACACCGGCCAGCCCGCTGCCGGAGACCGCCTGGTAGGTGGCGACGACCAGCCCGGTCAGCCCGGCCTCCTCGTGCAGCGGACGCAGCACGGGCATGGCGGCCATGGTGGTGCAGTTCGGGTTGGCGATGATGCCCTTGGGGCGGCGCCGGGCGGCGTCCGGGTTCACCTCGGAGACGACCAGCGGCACATCGGGGTCGAGCCGCCAGGCGGAGGAGTTGTCGATCACGACGGGTCCCTGGGCGGCGACCTTCTCGGCGATCGCCTTCGAGGTCGCGCCGCCGGCGGAGAAGAGCACGACGTCCAGTCCGGAGTAGTCGGCCGTGGCCGCGTCCTCGACGGTGATCTCACTGCCCTGCCAGGGGAGGGTCCGCCCGGCGGAACGGGCGGAAGCGAACAGCCGCAGCTCTTCGACCGGGAGGTTCCGTTCGGCCAGAATCTCCCGCATCACGCTGCCGACCTGTCCGGTGGCTCCGACGATCCCGATCCTCATGGGGCTCCTTCGCTTTCTGTGCTGTGTCCGTCCGTGTCCCGTTTGCGCTGTGCGTGCGGGCGGCACCGCCGGGCCGTCCCGGCGGGGCGCTGAGTCTTCTACCCTGCCCTGCCACATCTACGATCGGCGACTTCGCCGACATTCTTTGACATCGGTCACACGGGTGGGAGGGCAGGGGGAGTCACCTGCGGTCACGGGCCGGGTACCAGGGATGAGCTGCGAGGCGGCGTCGTCTCATGCCGTTCGAACGAAAGTTCGATGGCTGGTTTATGGTGGGTGTGTATTCGGCTGAGCAGGGGCGCGAGCACGGTGGGAGGTGCGGCGGATGTCGGGGTTCGTGCACCTGCACGTCGCTTCCGGGTTCTCCGCGCGGTACGGGGCCTCCCACCCCGAGACACTGGCCGCGCGTGCCGCCGAGCGCGGGATGGACGCGGTCGCGCTCACCGACCGGGACACCCTCGCCGGCGCGGTGCGGTTCGCCAAGGCGAGCGCCCGGGCGGGGGTCCGTCCGGTGTACGGAGCGGAGCTGGCCGTGGCGGAGCGGCCGGAGGGGGCGAGCGCGGTGCGCCGCCGGCGGACGCCGGTCAGGGGAGGTGCCTTCGTCGATGAATCGGCGCAGCGCGCCGTATTCCTCGCCGGACGGGGGGCCGTGGGATGGGGGCAGCTGTGCCGGCTGGTCAGCTCTGCACACGCCGGCGGGGGCGAGCGGCCCCGGCTGGAGTGGGGTGACCTGGCGGAGCTGGGAGGCGCGCAGGAGGGCGCGCTGACCGTACTGCTGGGCCCGGACTCCGATGTCGGCCGGTCGCTCGCCGCGGGCCGGCCCGACCGGGCGGCACGGCAGCTCGGCGGCTGGCGGGAGATCTTCGGTACCGCGCTGCGGCTGGAGGTCGCCGGGTACGTACCGCTGCGGGAAGCCGCGCGGATGCTGGGGCTCGCGGCCGAGCAGGGGCTGAAGCCCGTACTGACCAACGCGGTGCGTTACGCCGATCACGGCCAGGGCCCGGTCGCGGACGTACTGGACGCGGCGCGCCGGCTGGTCCCGGTCGACCCGCGGAAGGGGCTGGACGGCGGGGAGCGGTGGCTGAAGGAGCCGGAGGCGATGGCGGCGGTCGCGGAGCGGGTCGCGGAGGCCGCGGGCTACCGGCAGGACACCGCGCACCGGCTGCTGACGCTGACCGAGGAGACCGCCGCCGACTGCCGGGTCGACCCCGAGGACGACATCGGCATCGGACGGGTGCACTTCCCGGAGCCGTGGCTGGTCGGCGCGGGCGGCGGGGCCGGTGGGGGGAGGAGCGCCGAGCGCGTGCTGCGCGCGCGCTGCGCGGCCGGCATGGTCGGGCGGCGGTACGAGGGACAGCGGGCGCGCTGGGACAGGCTCGAGGACGAGCTGCGGATCATCGAAGGGCTCGGCTTCTCCTCCTACTTCCTCACCGTCGCGCAGGTCGTCCGGGACGTGCGGGCGATGAACGTACGGGTGGCGGCGCGCGGTTCGGGTGCCGGGTCGCTGGTCAACCATCTGCTGGGCATCGCACACGCCGACCCGGTCGAGCACAACCTGCTCATGGAGCGCTTCCTCTCACCGCGTCGCGCCAGCCTGCCGGACATCGACATCGACGTGGAGTCGGCCCGTCGGCTGGAGGTCTACCGCGCCATCTTCGAACGCTTCGGCGAGGAGCGCGTCGCCACCGTCGCCATGCCGGAGACCTACCGGGTGCGGCACGCCATCCGGGACGTGGGCGCGGCGATCGGCATGGACCCCGCCGAGACCGACCGGCTCGCCAAGGCGTTCCCGCACATCCGGGCGCGCGACGCGCGGGCGGCCCTCGCCGAACTCCCGGAGCTGCGCGGCGTGGACGCCGAGGGGTACGGGCCCCGCTTCTGGGACCTGGTCGAGTCGCTGGACGCGCTGCCCCGCGGGGTCGCCATGCACCCGTGCGGAGTGCTGCTCTCGGACGCCTCGCTGCGCGCCCGTACACCCGTCATGCCCACCAGCACCGAGGGGTTCGCCATGTCGCAGTTCGACAAGGACGACGTGGAGGACCTGGGACTGCTCAAACTGGACGTGCTGGGGGTGCGGATGCAGTCCGCGATGGCGCACGCCGTCGCCGAGGTCGAGCGGGCGAGCGGCGAGCACGTCGGGCTGGACGAGGCGCCCGAGGGCGACCCGGAGACCTACGAGCTGATCCGGTCCGCCGAGACGCTCGGCTGCTTCCAGATCGAGTCGCCCGGCCAGCGCGACCTGGTCGGGCGGCTGCAGCCGGAGAACTTCCACCATCTCGTCGTCGACATCTCGCTGTTCCGGCCGGGCCCGGTCGCCGCCGACATGGTGCGGCCCTTCATCGAGGCCCGGCACGGGCGGCAGCCCGCCCGCTATCCGCACCCGGACCTAGAGCCCGTGCTGCGCGAGACGTACGGCGTCGTGGTCTTCCACGAGCAGATCATCGAGATCCTGTCGGTCATGACCGGCTGCGGCCGCGCGATGGCCGACGAGGCGCGGCGCGCGCTGTCGGACGACGAGCGGCAGGGAAGGGTGCGGGCCTGGTTCGCGCAGGAGGCGTCCGGGCACGGGTACGCGGCCGATGTCATCGCCCGCACCTGGGAGATCGTGGAGGCGTTCGGCTCCTACGGGTTCTGCAAGGCGCACGCCGTCGCCTTCGCCGTACCCACCTATCAGTCGGCGTGGCTGAAGACCCACTACCCGGCCGCCTTCTACGCGGGGCTGCTGGAGCACGATCCGGGGATGTATCCGAAGCGGCTGCTGCTGGCGGACGCGCGGCGGCGGGGGGTGCCGGTGCTGCCGCTGGATGTGAACCGGTCGGCGGTCGCTTATCGGATCGAACTGGTGTCTGATTCTGGGGGGGTTGAGGGATCGGTTGAGAGCTTGGACTCGTCGGACTCGGGGCGGTGGGGGCTGCGGCTCGCCCTCTCCGAGGTCCAGGGCATCAGTGCCGCGGACGCGGAGCGGATCGCCGCCGGGCAGCCCTACGACTCGCTGGCCGACCTCTGGCGACGGGCCCGGCCGCCCCGCCCCGTCGCCGAAAGGCTCGCCCGGATCGGGGCGCTGGACGTCTTCACCTCCGACGGCAACCGGCGCGACCTGCTGCTGCACATCGCCGAACTCCACCGGCAGCAGCGCGGTACGGGAGCCAGAGAGGGGCAGTTGGCGCTGGGTGAGGCAGCCGCACCGGAACCGGCCGGGCTGCCCGACCTCGACGCCGGCGAACGGCTGGGGGCGGAACTGGGCGTCCTCGGCATGGACGCCTCCCGGCACCTCATGGATGATCACACCGCGTTCCTGCGGGAGTTGGGCGCGTACTCCGCGCGCGGGCTGCGCGCCGCCCGGCACGGCGAGACGGTCCTGGTCGCGGGCGCCAAGGCCGCCACCCAGACCCCGCCGATCCGGTCGGGGCGCCGCGTCATCTTCAGCACCCTCGACGACGGCACCGGACTGGTCGACCTCGCCTTCTTCGACGACGCGCACGCCGCGTGCGCGCACACCGTCTTCCACTCCTGGCTGCTGCTGGTGCGGGGCGTGGTGCAGCGGCGCGGGCCGCGCAGCCTCAGTGTGGTCGGCGCGGCGGCCTGGGACCTGGCCGAACTGGCCGAACTGCGCCGCACCGGCGGCCTGGACGCGGTCGCCGCCCGGCTGGCGGAGGTCCCCGAGGTGCCGGCACCCGAGCCGGACGCCGGCCCCGGGCGCACCGTCCAGGTGGCGAAGGGCTACGAGATGAACCCCTGGGCCGACCTGCGGACGCCGGGTGACTCCGCCGACTCGCCGAAGGCCCTGCGCAAGCTCTGGCACTCCAGCCCGGGGAGCGCGGGATGAGCGAGGCCACCGAGCGTCCCGGACTCCACGTGCTGTATGTGCGTTTCGGGGAGCACGCCGAAGAGGACCGCCCGGAACTCCTCGGTCTCCTCTCCGGCTTCACCCCTGTCGTCCAAGCGCTGCCGCCCGACGCCGCGCTCGCCGATGTGCGGGGCGCGCTGCGCTACTTCGACCGGGACGCACCCGGGCTGGCCCGGCTCGTCCGTATCCGGGCGCTGGCCCTGTACGGCACCGACTGCACCATCGGCGTCGCCGCCAATCCGCTCCTCGCCCGGATGGCGGCGCACTGCGGGCCACCCGGCACGGTCCGCGTGATACGCCCCGAGGAGACCGCCGCCTTCCTCGCCGGCAAGCCCGTCGCGGCCCTGCACGGCGTCGGACCGGCGACCGCCCGCACCCTGTGCGCGTACGGCCTGGACACCGTCGGCCGTCTCGCCGGCGCGT
This sequence comes from Streptomyces sp., assembly GCF_050698815.1. Taxonomy (GTDB): domain Bacteria; phylum Actinomycetota; class Actinomycetes; order Streptomycetales; family Streptomycetaceae; genus Streptomyces. The sequence continues at coordinate 2,532 of NZ_JBOHCV010000761.1, read as the reverse complement.
CCCCCGCCACCCTGCAGCGGGTGCTCGGCGCGACGGCCGGGCGCCGTCTGTACGAGCGGGCCCGCGGCATCGACCCGACCACCGTCGTCCCGCGCGCGCCGACTCCTTCGGCCGGCTCCGAGTACCGCTTCGACCGGGACGAACTCGACCCGGACCAGCGCCGCCGGGCGCTGCTCACCCTCGCCGACGAGCTGGGTTTCCGTATGCGTACGGACGGGCAGGTGGCCCGCGCGCTGACCCTCACCGTCCGCTACGCCGACCGTTCCGCCACCACCCGTCACCGCACTCTCGCCGAACCGACCGCGCACACCCCGGCGTTGACCGCCACCGCCTACGCTCTGCACGACGCGCTCGGACTGCAGCGGGCCCGGGTACGCGCGGTCTCCCTGCGCGCCGAGGAGCTGACGCCGGCCGAACTGGCCACCTGCCAGCTCTCCTTCGACCCCCGTGCGGAGAAGGCGAGGCGGGCGGAGGCGGCGGCGGACCGGGCCCGGCTCCGGTTCGGCGCGGCGGCGGCGCATCCCGCGTCGCTCTTCGACGCCGCGTAGGGCGCTGTGCGGCGGGGCCGGGTCAGCCCCGGGCGGCGGCGATGCGCTGCCGGGACGCCTCGTAGAGCACGGTGGTCGCGGCGTTCGCCGCGTTGAGGGAACTGGCCGAGCCCGCCATCGGGATGCGCACCGTGTGGTCGCACAGCTCGCGCCAGGCCGCACTCAGCCCCGTGGTCTCGTTACCGATGAGCAGCAGTACGGGCCGGGTCAGGTCGGTGTCGAAGAGGTCGGCCCCGCCGTGCTCGTCCGTACCGACCACCGCGACCTCGGCGCCCTGCCGCCCCCGCGCCCGGCACTCCTCCAGCCACGCCACGACCTCCCGCTGCGAGGGGACCCGGACAGCCGGCAGGGCGAAGAGTGAACCCGTGCTGGCCCGTACCGACTTCGGGTCGTAGACGTCGGCGGCGTGACCGGTGACGATCAGCCCGTCGGCGCCGAAGGCGTCCGCGGAGCGGATGACGGTGCCGATGTTGCCGGGGCTGGTGGGCCGGTCGAAGAGCACGCCGAGAAAGCCGTCGCCGACCGGGATCCGGGCCAGGTCGTCAGCGGGCATCTCCAGCACCGCGACGACCTCGGGCGCGGCCTCGTCCTTCCCGCCCAGCTCGGCGAGGAGTTCCGGAGCCATGGCGACGTGCTCCGCGCGGGTGTCGCGGACCAGATCCGCCGCCCAGCGGGAGAGTGGCCGCTCGGTGGAGTGGAGCAGCGTACGCACCGGCCAGCCGCGCTCCAGGGCGAGGGTGATCGGGCGGACACCCTGGACGAGGAACTCCCGTGCCCGTTGCCGCTTGTTCCGGTTGGTCAGCAGCGACTGCCACTGCTGGAAGCGGGCGTTGCGGGAGGTGATCCGCTGAACCACCGCTGTCCTTCCGTTCGGGAGCGTGCCGCGGCAGCAGCCTACCCGGGGGCCGTATGCACACCGAACCTTCACAGGCACGCATATGGCTTCCCCAACTTACTGACTCGTAAGTTACTAGGACTTCAACAGTGTCGATCCGTCCTCACCCCCCACGAGGAGACGGCAGTGAACCTGTCCTGGAAGCACCCCCGCACCCCCGCCGCCGTAGCGGCCGTCGCGATCGTCATGACGGCGCTCCCGACCGCGGCGACCGCCGCCTCCGCCGAAGCCCCTTCCACTCAGAAGTCCGCCACTCAGAAGCCGGCCGCCCAGAAGTCCGGCGCGGCGGACAGCGGGTGGAACGACTACTCCTGCAAGCCCTCTGCCGAGCACCCGCGCCCCGTCGTGCTCGTCCACGGCACCGGAGGCAACGCCTTCGACAACTGGCTCGGGCTCGCCCCGTATCTGACCCGACGCGGCTACTGCGTCTTCTCCCTCGACTACGGCCAGCGTCCCGGCATACCCCTCGTCTACGGTCTCGGCCCCATCGAGAAGTCGGCGGAGCAGCTGGACGCCTTCGTCGACAAGGTGCTGGCGGCCACCGGCACCGGAAAGGTCGACATCGTCGGCCACTCGCAGGGCGGCATGATGCCCCGCCACTACATGAAGTTCCTCGGCGGCGCCGGCAAGGTGAACGCTCTGGTCGGCATCGCCCCCAGCAATCACGGCACCACCCTCAGCGGGCTCACCAAGCTCACCGACATCCTTCCGCCGCTCGGCGACGTCATCGGGGAGTTCGGCCCGGCCCTGATGCAGCAGAAGGTGGGCTCCGACTTCATCACCCGCCTCAACGAGGGCGGGGACACCCTGCCGGGCATCCACTACACGGTGATCGCGACCAAGTACGACCAGGTCGTCACCCCGTACAAGACGCAGTTCCTGGAGGGGCCCGACGTCAACAACGTCGTGCTGCAGGACCTGTGTCCGGCCGACATCTCCGAGCACCTCGCCATCGGGCTCTTCGACAGACTGGCCTTCCACGAGACGGCCAACGCCCTCGACCCCGCCCACGCCACCCCGACCACCTGCGCCTCTTAGGCCCAGAACCTCTCCGTCCACCCGGCCCCGGCGCCCGCGGCTCTCTCCGGC
>NZ_JBOHCV010000760.1:0-6826 GCF_050698815.1 Streptomyces sp. | reverse complement strand
GGCCTGGGCGGCACGTCCGGGCCGCCGCGCAGCTCGGCGAGGCGCTGCCGCAGGGCTACGGCGCGGCCCGGCTGGTCGTTGGTCATCGGCGTTCGCCTCGCGGGAGATGGCAGTACTCGCGGAAGTCTGGCATCCGGCACTGACAGCCGCATACTCCGCCGTCCGCGTGGCCCTCGGCCGTCCGGTGACCGACCGGGTGAGGATGAGCGGGAACGCGCGGCGACGCACACGCGGCACATCAGGCACCCGGCTGAAGAGGTTTCCCATGGCAGCGCGCATCCTGCTGGTCCGGCACGGTCAGACCGAATGGTCGACGACCGGACAGCACACCGGCCGGACAGACGTCCCGCTGCTCGACGAGGGCCGCCGTGCCGCCGAACTGCTCGGCGAGCGGCTGCGCCGCGCTCCCTGGAACGGGGTGCCGGGTGCCGAAGTACGCACCAGCCCGCTGTCGCGCGCCCGCGAGACGTGTGAACTGGCGGGCTTCGGCGGCGGCCGTGCGCAGGAGTGGGACGCGCTGCGGGAGTGGGACTACGGCGCGTACGAGGGGCTGACGAGCGAGCAGATCCGGGAGCGCGGCAGCGCCGACTGGACGATCTGGCGCGACGGTGTGGTGGACGGCGAGACCAGGCGGGCCATCGGCGAACGGGCCGACGGGATCGTGGAGTGGGCCCGTTCGGCCGACCGGGACGTGCTGGTCTTCGCGCACGGTCATGTGCTGCGCGTCCTGGGCGCCCGCTGGCTCGGCCACGACGTCTCCTTCGGTGCCTGCCTCCAGCTCTCCCCGGCCGCCCTGTCGGTGCTGGGCTGGGCGTACGGGAAGCCGGCGATCGATCGCTGGAACGACACGGGGCACCTGGACTGACGGCGCGAGCACCAGCGGCGTCAGGCCGTACGGGGCCGCGGCACCGTGCCGCCCTGCCGGGCGAGGAAGGCGCCGACGGCGCTGTCGGTGGCGTACGGGCGCAGCCGGCGCGCCGCCGTGGCCAGCATCTGGCGGATGCGTGAGGATTCGACGGGGCCCAGCAGGGCGAGGGCCTGCTGGCCGGCGTCCGCCGCCTCCGCGGGACGCTTCAAGGCCGCTAGGTCGCCCGCCAGTTCGGCCGTGAACAGCGCCAGGTTGCGCACGAAGTGGGGGTCCTGCAGGGCGACCGCGCGGCGCGCGTGCTCGGCCGCGCGCTCCCAGTCGTGCAGCGCGGACCAGCACTGCGCCTCCAGTCCCGCCAGTTCGGCCTCGCCGAAGAAGGTCATCCAGGCGGGGTCGGCGTCGGCGGGGCCCTGCGCGAACAAGGTGTGCGCCCTGCCCAGCGCCTGCTGGCATGCGGTCCGGTCCGCCAGCCCGGCCCAGCCGCCGGCTTCGCGCAGGGAGAGCAGCGACAACAGCCGTGCGGAGCCGAGGTGTTCGGCTGCCTGCTGCCCGGCTTGCGCGGCACGTACGGCCTCGCGCGGGCGGCCCGCGTCCCGGGCGAGGAAGGCGGTGTTGCAGAAGGCGTGCGCCTCCAGCGCCGGGTCGGCGGCGACCCGGGCGGTGGCCAGCGCCTCCGCGTAGTGCGAGCGGGCGTCGCTGAAACGGTCCGAGTCGTGGGCCAGCCAGCCCACGGAGATGGCGAGTTCACCGGCTCCGCTGTGCAGCCGGTCGGCGACGGAGCGGCGGTGGGGGGTGGCCGCGTCGAGGAGCTCGTAGGCCGCGCGGAGGGAGTCGCCGGCCCGCTGGTAGATGCCGTCGGCGCCGTGCCGGTCGTCGAGCAGCCGGATGTGGCGTACCGCCCGCTCCAGGGCCTCGGCCTCGGGTTCGCCGACGCGGCGGTGTGCGGGTGCGGAGCCGGAACCGGAGCCGTACGCGGCGGCGGTGAGGGCGTCGGCGGCCGGCATGACGGTGAGGGCGGCGGCGGCCGGGCCGCTGATCATGAACGCGCGACGTAGCACGTCGCTCTCCTCGTGGATCTCGGGACAGTCTGAACAGCTGGTGCAGACGGTGGGGTTGGGGCAGAAGGGGAAGGTAGGGGAGATGAGGCCGGGGGGACAGTCGTCGGGGCGCGCCGGCAGTTGTGGGGGCGCGTTGTCATCTCCGCGCGCCCGCCGGCTGCGCGCCGCGTGACCACGGACCGTCTCGCGGGCGGCGAAACCCAGGTCGGTCAGCGAGCGGCCCGGGAACATGTGCAGGAAGACCCGCTCGTAGGCGTAGTTGGGGCAGCGGATCTCACCGGCCTCGACGCGGCCGATGTACCGGGCGTCGCACGCGACCTGCTCGCCGATCTCCCGCCCGGCACGGCGTACGGCCGCCGCGAACTCGCCGGGTGACCGCGAGCCGCGCAGGAGCCGGAAGGCCGTGTTGGGGACGTGGTGGGCGTGAGGGCCGTGCTGCCCGGCTGTCTTCTGCTGTCCGTGCTGCCCCTGCTGCCCGCGCTGATCGTGCTGTCCGTGCTGTCCGTGGGGCGGGCCCTGCGACACGGAAGGTGACGACGCCATGGCCGGACAGTACAGGCTGTGACAAGGTCAACACACAGAGTTCCACAACAAAACCGGATATCTCCGCCGCGATCTGCCATGAACCGCCATCCTTCGCGGCCTCCCGCACCGTAGCCGGTTGACGGTGTAAGACGTTGAACTCTTCATGACCACCGAGGAGCTCGGAGGAGGGGTCCCCATGCTGGACACCGACCCAGGAGTCCGCGCCGCCACCGGCGGCGGCGTGCTCTGCGACCTGGTGACCGTGCCCGCACGACAGGGCTTGGAGGCCGTCGACATCCTGCGGTTGCGGGACGGACTCGGCCCTGTCGTGCTGTGTGACGGCGGCAGGCTCGGCTTTCTCGTACCGCCGGGCACCGCTGCCTGCTGGGACCTGCCGGGCAGCGCCTGTGCCCAGACCCCCGGCCGGCCGCCGGCCGCCGCCCCGCAACTGCCCAGGGCGGGCACCGGCTGGCTGGTGCCGCCCGAGATGGCGTTCGGGGTGGCGACCGACGCGTCGATGCTGCGGGCCGCGCTGGGCGAAGCGGCCCGTACGATCGCGGCCGTCGACCGCTGTTTGTGACGACCAAGCCGTCAGAACGTGGTCCTCACGCACGGTCGTCGGCCGTGCCGCGGAGACCGTCACGCTCAGCGATACTGGGTGGGTGGCGAAGGACGGACAGCGTGACGCGCGCGGTGGTGGCCGTGGCCGTGCCCGGCAGGCACGGGCCGCGCTGAGCGCGCAGGTCGACGGCGGGCTCGCCGAGCTGGTGCCCGACCCGGACAGGATGCGCGGCTGGACCTTGTCGCTGGACGGAGCGCCGCAGTCCTACGTCGACCTGGACGACCCCGCCCACCTCGACTTCGCGTACCAGCGCAGGCTGGGCCATGTTATCGACGCCGCCGCACCGCCGGGCAGCCCCCTGCACGTCCTGCACCTGGGCGGCGGTGCCCTCACTCTCGCCCGCTACGTCGCCGTCACCCGCGCGCGCTCCACCCAGCAGGTCATCGAACAGGACGAGGCACTCGTCCAATGGGTGCGTACCGAACTGCCGTTGGAGCGTGGCTGGCGGAAGATACGGATACGCGGCGGCGACGCCCGCGCCGGTCTGGGCAAGCTGCCCGAGGCGTGGGCCGACCTCGTCATCGCGGATGTCTTCAGTGGCGCCCGTACACCCGCGCACCTGACCAGCGCCGAGTTCCTGCACGAGGTACGGCGGGTGCTGCGGCCCGGCGGACTGTACGCGGCGAACATCGCGGACGGGCCCGGCGGGAGCGGCGGTCACGGCGGCGGCGGGCAGCGTCCGCTGGCGCATCTGCGCTCCCAGATCGCCACCGCACAGGGCGCGTTCGCGCACGTCGGCCTCATCGCCGATCCGGCCGTGCTGCGCGGACGGCGCTTCGGCAACGGCGTACTGATTGCCGCCGACCGGGAGTTGCCGGTCGGCGAGCTGACCCGGCGCGCGGCCGGGGACCCGCACCCGGGGCGGCTGGAACACGGCGCCGCACTCGCCGGCTTCGCCGCTGGCGCCGTACCGGTCACCGACGCGACCGCCCGCCCCTCACCGCTGCCGCCAGCGGGCGTCTTCCGTTGAACCGCCCCGGGGACTACCGCTGCTGATACCTCTCGACGCGCGGCGGGCCGTCGTCCCAGCGGCAGAAGACCGAGGACTCCGCGCCGCCCTTGGAGAAGGTCACCCTGATCCAGGTGGCGTCCTTCCACACCCGCATGTCCCAGCCGTCGTCCGGCGTTGCCGAGACCAGCGTCGCCGAGTCGTGGCCCATGTCGAAGACGGCACGTCCGCCGGGGACGTCGGCACCTCGTACGTTCCCGGCCGTCGCCGAGCCGCCGGGCTGCTGGGAGCCGGGGGTACCGCCGTCGCCCCCTCCGGGGGTGGACTTCGGCGGCTTCGCCGGCCGCGAGTCGGAGGGCGAAGCGGCGTGCGAGGGGGGCGACTTGGGCCGGTTCGTGGAGGAGGCCCGCGGCAGCGCCGTCGACTCGGACCGGTCCGCCACGGACAGCGCGCGCGGCGGCTCGTAGTCCGACCCCGCCAGCACCGTGTGCACCCCGAACCAGGACAGCGTCACCGCGGCGCCCGTGGCCAGCGTCCAGGCGCCGGCGTGCACGAGGGACTGTCGTGGTCGCATCTCTGTCACGATAGCGGCATCCCGCTCTCCCCGAAGGCCCATGGCGTACGGTGCCGCCATGGCTCGTGTGCTCGTGGTCGAGGACGATCAGTTCGTGCGCTCCGCCCTCATCCGGCACCTCAACGACGCCTCGCACGCGGTGCGCAGCGTCGGTACGGCCCTGGAGGCGCTGCGCGAAGTGGCGCAGGTCGGCTTCGACGTCGTCGTGCTGGACCTCGGGCTGCCGGATCTGGACGGCGGCGAGGCGCTGAAGATGCTGCGCGGCATCACCGACGTGCCCGTGATCATCGCCACGGCCCGGGACGACGAGAACGAGATCGTGCGGCTGCTCAACGACGGCGCCGACGACTACCTGGTCAAGCCGTTCACGGTCGAGCATCTGTCCGCCCGGATGGCCGCCGTGCTGCGCCGCTCGGGTGCCGGTGGCGCGGGCCGTGCCGGTCACGGCTCGGGGCCGGACGGGGTACTGCGGGTCGGCGGGCTCGCCATCGACCCGCTGCGGCGGCAGGCCGAACTGGACGGGGTACTGCTGGACCTGACCCGCCGTGAATTCGACCTGCTCGCGTTCCTCGCCGAACGGCCGGGCGTGGTCGTGGCGCGCAGAGAACTGCTGGCCGAGGTGTGGCAGCAGTCCTACGGTGACGACCAGACCATCGACGTACACCTGTCCTGGCTTCGCCGCAAGATCGGCGAGACGGCCGCCCGGCCACGCTATCTGCACACCCTGCGTGGTGTGGGCGTGAAGCTGGAGCCCCCCAGACAGCCGCCCGAGCAGGCGGGGGAGCCGCCCGAGCCGGCCGGGGAGCCGACGAGCGAGCCGCGGCCATGAGATGGGCGCTGGTGAAGGTGTGTCTCGCCGTGACCGTCATGGTGGTGATCGCCTTCGCCGTGCCGCTCGCCCTCGTCGTCAAGGAGACGGCGAGCGACCGCGCGTTCTCCGAGGCGGAGCGGCAGGCCGCCACCGTGGGACCGGTGCTCGCGATCACCACGGACCGGCAGCAGTTGAAGAAGGCCGTCGCCAGTACCCGTGCGGGCGGCGCCGGGCGCCTCGCCGTCCATGTGCCGACGGCTTCGCCGGAAGAGGAAGCAGCTGACCGTCCGGATCCCGGCGCGCGCCCTGGAGCGTCCGGGCGGCCCGGGCGGAGCACCGTCGAGGTCGGCCGGCAGCGCGTCACCCCGGAGCAGTTGTCGACCGCGCTACGGGCGGGCCGCGCCTCCACCGTCACCGTGCCCGGCGGATTCGCGCTGCTGCGGCCGATCGCCGTCGCCAGCGGTGACTTCGCGGTGGTGGAGGTCTTCGTGCCGGACGAGGAGGTCACCGACGGGGTCACCACCTCTTGGCTCATCCTCGCCGGCGTCGGCATCGCCCTGATCCTCGGCTCGGTCGCCGTCGCCGACCGGCTCGGCACCCGCATGGTCCGGCCGGCCGGGCGACTGGCCGAGGCCGCACACGACTTGGGCGAGGGCAAGCTCGGGGTGCGGGTACCCGAGGACGGACCCAGCGAACTGCGCTCCGCCGCCGCCGCGTTCAACGCCATGGCCGACCAGGTCGTACAACTGCTCGCCAACGAACGGGAGCTGGCCGCCGACCTGTCGCACCGGCTGCGCACACCGCTGACCGTACTGCGGCTGAACGCCGCCTCACTCGGGGACGGCGACGCCGCCGCGCACACCCGGGAGGCCGTCGCGAAGCTGGAGAGCGAGGTCGACCAGATCATCCGCACCGCCCGCGAACAGCGCGAGCAGCGGGCCCAGTCGCCCGGCGGGTCCGACACCGGAGCCGCATGCGACGCGGCCGAGGTGATCAGGGAACGGATGGCCTTCTGGTCGGCACTGGCCGAGGACGAGGACCGCGAGGTGCGGCTGGCGGGGGTGGACCGGCCGGTACGGATACCGGTCGCCCGCGGCGAACTCGCCGCCGCACTCGACGCGATGCTCGGCAACGTCTTCCGGCACACGCCCGAGGGCACCGCCTTCGCCGTCGACGTGCACCACGGCGGCGCCGCCAGCAACTCGGTCATCGTCCTCGTCTCCGACGCCGGCCCCGGCATCGCCGACCCGGCAGCGGCGCTGCGCCGCGGCCACGGAGACGGCAGGCCCGGGTCGACCGGGCTCGGCCTGGACATCGTTCGGCGGGTCGCCGAGGCCACGGGCGGCGACGTGCGCGTCGGCCGCTCGGTGCTCGGGGGGACCGAGGTACGGATGTGGCTGGCGCTGCACGGCGCCGAGG